>NZ_JBMHYI010000046.1:0-17674 GCF_058498515.1 Bryocella sp. | reverse complement strand
GCGGACGACTTTCATCACTTCGTGCTTGGCGATATAGGCGGGGTCGATTTCTACGCCTACGCCCGGGCTGGTGGGGACGGTGATGACGCCGTTGTCGTCCGAGCGTAGCGTTGAGGTCGCGCAGGTATAGGGGAGCTCGTTGTTGAACTCCTTGAACTCGTGGTACGGTCCGCTGTTCGTGATGGCGGAGACGAAGTGCATCATGTACAGGTAGCCGAGGCCCGTGGAGCTGATATGCGGAATGCATTGCTTGCCCATGGCCGCCGCCATGCGCGCGACCTTCATGCAGCGGACCATGCCGCCGAAGTAGAACATGTCCTGCTGGACGATGCCGACGGAGTTATTCGCGAGGACGTGGCGGAAGTTCCAGGTGGAGGGTTCCTGCTCGCCGAGGGCGATGGGGATCTGGAGGGCGTTGGCGACTTGTTCGAGGCCGTCGTAGTCGTCGAAGGGGACGGGCTCTTCGTAGAAGGCGTAGTTATATTCCTGCATGATTTTGCCGATGCGGATGGCTTCGGCGGGAGCATAACTGCCGTTGGAGTCGGCGGAGATGACTATGTCGTCGCCGAAGGTTTTGCGGACCATGGGGATGAGGCGGGCGGAGCGGTCGGGCGGGGTTTCGACGTGGGACATGCGGCCGCCTAGCTTGAACTTGATGGCCTTGGCGTGGGAGATGGCGACGTCACGCTTGAGGTGCTCGATGGTCTCTTCGGGAGTGATATAGCGCTCCCCGTTGGCCTGGTAGACGCGGATCTTGGGGTTGTAGATCTTGTCGGAGATGAGGAGGCCGATGGGGCGCTTCGCCATCTTGCCGAAGAGGTCGAGGATGGCGAACTCGAGCGTGGCGAGGGGAACGAACATGGCCATGCCGGTGGCCTTGTAGTTGGACTGATAGACCATGCAGAGGTCGAGGTGGCGCTCGAGGTCGCGGGCGTCTTCGTTGAGGAAGAAGGGCGCGATGCGGTCCATGAAGATGGGGTAGAAGGTGGCCATCTGCTGGGCGTTGGAGATGGAGATGCCCTCGGCGCCGTCCTTGGAGCGGACGCGGCAGAGCCAGGACTTCTTGTAGTGGAGGAGCTCGATGGAGTCGAGGATGACGGGGTTGGGGAAGAGCTCGCGCTTGAAGACGGGGAGGTCGCGCGCGGCGTCGAGCTTGGCGAAGTTGGCTTGGATCTCGGCCGGGCTGGGGCGGCGGTGTGGCGGCCAGGGGTGCTGGGCGTGCTGAGGCGCGAAGGCCTGCGCAGCGGGAGCGGTGGCGAGGGCGGCGGCGGTGGCGAGGGAGTTGCGGAGCAGGTCGCGGCGGGTGGAGACAGAAGGCTGGATCGGCGAAGGCTGGATCGGAAAAGACATGGTGCGAGGATTCCTCGCGGAAACGATACTTGTCTGACAGGTTGATTGTCGAGGGACGAGGTTCTTCTTCGAAGGGACAAGAGAGGTGCACAAATTTTCCGAGTCGTAACCTACTAGTTGGTAGTCCGATTGGGTATGCAGGGAGAAACCGCAGATCGCATCCTCCAAACGGCTAAAGCTCTGATCATGGATCGAGGATATTCGGCATTCAGCTATGCCGATATTTCGGAAGCGGTCGAGATACGAAAGGCCAGTATCCATCACCATTTTCCGACCAAAGTGGGCCTGGTGGTCGCAGTCCTCAGAGCTCATCGTGAGGCACTCGTGCGGGCAACGCAGCATCTCACAGAGACGATGAAGGATCCTCTGGCGCGACTGGAGGCATATGTCCAGCACTGGGAAGGGTGCATTCGGGACGAAAGCCAGCCGTTCTGCATCGCCGCATTGCTGGCGGCCGAACTCCCGAGCCTGCCGGAGGAAGTTCAGTTCGAAGTTCAGCAGCACTTTCTGTTTTTGAGCGAATGGATTCGAAAGACCCTGGAAGAGGGTGTTACGAAGCGCAGATTGAAGCTGCGGGGAAGTGCTGAAGACGAGGCACAGACCTTCATGGCAACCGTCCATGGGGCCATGCTTTCTGCCCGAGCGCTGGGAAGCTGCGATGTTTTTCAAGCTGTGACGGGGAGTGCATTGCAACGTATTTCTACGCGAAGGCCGTAGCCCGCCGGGGCTATTGGGCCTTTGTCTGACCACACAACCTACCAACTAGAAGATAGCTTCAAGGAGATATTATGCCTACCTCAGCCCTGAATGAGACGCTGCAAGCACGTTCGTTGCGTAACCTCTACTTCACACGGACCGCAGTCCAGTTGCTTTGGGCGGCGATCGTTCTGGCGACCGCGGTCAGTCAGCCTACCCTCGCTGCCGGCCTGCTGATCCTCTATCCGCTGTGGGACGTTGCCTGCACGGTGTATGACCTGAGGACGTCTGCTCGCACGCATGCCGGACCGCCCACGGCACAATACATCAATGCGGCGCTGGGAGTGCTGGCAGCGGTGGGGATCTCTCTGACGGTCTTCAAGTCTCCGCAGAATGCCGTGGTCACGTTTGGCGCATGGGCGTTTGCTGCGGGGCTTGCTCAGCTTGCGGTTGGAGTGATTCGCAGGAAGGAGCTTGGCGGGCAGTGGGCGATGATCCTGAGCGGCGTGCAGTCCGCGGCCGCGGGTGTGGCGTTCCTTCTTGGCGGGCTCAAGGACAAGACACACATCAAAGATCTGGGTGGCTATGCGGTCTTCGGCGGAGTGTACTTTCTCATCGCGGCGATCCTGATGCACCGCAAGCTGTCCAGAAGCGCAGGGAGCGATGCGGCCGTCGCCATGGAACGCTGATGGCGGGTGAAAGATCTGGGGCGATGGCATTCGCTTCGATTTACTTCTCGCTGCATGGCTGCAGGGAGACTCTGATCAAGGCCAGCGAAATGCCCTCGGCGGCTAAAGCCGGGAGGGATGGAATGGCTTTTTGTCACGGCTGAAGCCGTGACCTGCCGTTCGTGCCATTCATCATGGCGGGAGCCTCGACCTGCCGTCTGTGCCGTGCGTCGTGGCGGAAATAGTGGCTTGATTTTGTGTTGCTTGATCGGAGCTCGCCAGGGAAGTTCTGGATATGTCCGCTCTTAGCCAGGTATCCGGTTCTCGATCCCTCAGGGGCTAAAGCCCATGTGTTGGCATGCCCTTGATGGCGGGGCTGAAGCCCCCTGACAAAGCGAGGCTCAGGCACAGGTGGCCCAGACAGCTTGATCTGGATCTTGCTAGAACATGCGCAGATTATCGCCGGGGCGGTCGATCAGGAGGCCTAGTTCGCCGAGGAGGCGTTCGAGCTTGCGGCGGGTGGGGTCGGCGATGGGGACCATGGGTAGGCGGAGGGTTTCGTTGCCGCGGCCGAGCAGGGCGAGCGTGGCCTTGATGGGGGCGGGGCTGGGCTCCCAGAAGTGGGCCTGCAGGAGCGAGAAGTAGGCGCGGTTGATGCGGCGGGCGGTGAGCCAGTTGTTGTCGAGCGCGGAGTTGACCATCTGGGCCATCTGCTGGGGGATGGCGTTGGAGGCGACGGAGATGAGGCCTGCGCCGCCGACGGCGATGGTGGGGAGGGCGAGGACGTCGTCGCCGGCGAAGACGCGGAAGCTGCGCGGGGCGAAGTTGCAGACCTCGGTGATCTGGGCCATGACGCCGGAGGACTCCTTGAGGGCGACGATGTTGGGGAGCTCGGCGAGGCGGAGAACGGTGGCGGGCTCGAGATTTGCTCCGGTGCGGCCGGGGATGTTGTAGAGCATGATGGGCAGGTCGACGGCCTCCGCGATGGCGCGGAAGTGCTGGAACTGGCCTTCCTGGTTGGGCTTGTTGTAGTACGGGTTGGCGGTGAGGATGCCGGTGAGGCCGGGGACGCGGGCGATCTTGCGGGCGTTCTCGATGGCCTGGGCGGTGGCGTTGTGGGTGACGCCGGCAAAGACGGGGACGCGCTGTTCGGCGGCTTCCACGGTGACGGTGACGACGCGGATCCACTCCTGCTCGGTGAGGGTGGCGGCCTCGCCGGTGGTGCCGGCGGGGACGAGCAGGTTGATGCCGTTGGCGATCTGCCAGTCGACGTGCGAGCGCAGCGCGGGCTCATCAATCGCGCCGTCGGGCCGAAATGGGGTTACGAGAGCGGTGCCGCAGCCATGCAGGTTCATACGTCGGCCTTAAGTGTAGAGCTTTTCGGGTTGGCGACGAAGGGGATGTGCGAGGATCGAGCACTTTGGGTCAAGGCTGCGAGGGCGGGTCGTGCTCGTGATGCCAGCGTGATTTGGCGCGGGTCTCTTCGACGACGCGTTTGGGAGGGACGAGCCAGATGACGGCGACCAGACCGATGAGGGCGAGCGAGATCCATGGCGAGAGGTACGCGAAGCCGATGGCGCAGAGGTAGCATGCGGCGGAGAGAGCTGTCTTGAGGAGGCCACTTGCCGGGGTGACGCCGCTGTGGGCGCAGATGAGCGTGGAGAGCACGAACCACGGGATGGCTGGGACGACACAGACCGTCGCGTAGAGCGCGATGGCGAAGGGGCTGAGGCCGCGTTCGCCCATCCAGGCGGTGGCGGCGGGGATGAGCGAGAGGCAGAAGAGCAGGGCGATGTTGGACCAGAGGATGCCGTGGGTGACCTGCTGGAGGTCGTCGAGGAGATAGTGGTGGTTGACCCAGTAGATGCCGACCTGGATGAAGCTGAGCAGGTAGACGACGAGGATGGGCGCGATGTCGCGGAGGCCTTCGAGGTTGGAGATGGTGCGCACGGGCACGTGGATCTCCAGCACCATGATGGTGATGATGACGGCGATGACGCCGTCGGAGAAGGCCTCCATGCGGGAGGGTGAGAGTCGGTCTTCCATGGGTTGGATTGAGGATACGGCAGAGTGCGGAGTTGCGGGCGACGCTGGGCTTCGGAACCCGGACCGCATCCTTTGGGGCAGGGTTGGAATCGAACTAGCCTGCCGCGTTTGCGGTTGAGGAGCAGCAGGAATGGCATTGCGGAAGCGGGCGTTGATTGCGGGTGTGTCGGGCATTGTTGGCGGGAACCTGGCGGAGCGGCTGGTGGGTTCGGGCGAGTGGGAGGTGCTGGGGATTGCACGGCGGCCGGGCAAGCAGGCGGGGGTGAGGCCGATTGCGGCGGACATGCAGGATGCGACGGCGCTGGCGGCAGCGCTGCGCGGGACGCAGCCGACGCATGTGTTCTTTACCAGCTGGCTGCGGCAGGCGACGGAGGCGGAGAACATCCGCGTGAATGCGGGGATGGTGCGGAACCTGTTGCAGGCGGTGGCGGGGGAGGGGTCGGTGCAGCATGCGGCACTGGTGACGGGGTTGAAGCATTACCTGGGGCCGTTCGAGGCGTATGGGCGGGGAGTGTTGCCGGCGACGCCGTTCCGGGAGGATCAGGAGCGGCTGGCGATCGACAACTTCTACTATGCGCAGGAGGATGAGGTCTTCGCGGCGGCGCAGCGGGATGGGTTCACGTGGAGCGTGCATCGGCCGCACACGATCATCGGGTACGCGGTGGGGAACGCGATGAACATGGGGACGACGCTGGCGGTGTATGCGACGCTGTGCCGCGAGCAGGGAAGGCCGATGCGGTTTCCGGGGTCGAGCGTGCAGTGGAAGAGCCTGGTGGATATGACCGACGCGCGGCTGCTGGCGGAGCACCTAGAGTGGGCTTCGACGACGCCGAAGGCTGCGAACCAGGCGTTCAACGTGGTGAACGGCGATGTGTTTCGGTGGAGCTGGATGTGGCGGCGGATCGCGGAGTGGTTTGGCGTGGAGGCCGAGGAACTGGAGGGCGAGGGCACGCCTCTGGAGGTGCAGATGGCCGATGCGGCACCGCTATGGAAGCGGATCAGCGAGCGCGAGGGGCTGGTGGAGACGGATATCTCGCGGCTGGTATCGGCGTGGCACACGGATGCGGACCTGGGCCGGCCGATCGAGGTGATTGCGGATATGTCGAAGAGCCGGAAGCTGGGGTTTGGGGCGTACCAGGCTACGGATGAGAGCTTCTTCGAGCTGTTTGCGCGGCTGCAGGGGGAGAGGCTAATTCCTTAGAGGATAAGGGTATCGTTCGCTGCCGCGAACGATACCCCACGCTTTCACGAGGAAGCTGTGAAAGTATGGGCCGCCCGTCGTTCGTTGTGGGATGGGCATCCTGCGAACCCATACCTCTTCGAGACATGGGGCACGGCGGATTCAGGAACCAAGTGCAACGTTGTTGGTGATGTTAGCCCAGAAGTGTACGAAGTCGAATTGTCCATCTGGGAGGAAGAGTTCTGCTGGGGCTTTCCAGCCGAGTGTTTTTCTGGGCCTTACGTTCATGGTCCAGGCGATGTCGTCGAGCTGGTCCTGGGTGAAGGGGCTGAGGTCGTGTCCCTTGGGCAGGTACTGGCGTAGCAGTCCGTTGGTGTTCTCGGCGATGCCCCGCTCCCAGGGCGAGTGGGGATGGGCGAAGAAGACCTCGACGCCTGTGGCCTCGGTGAGGCGGCGATGATGGCGCATCTCCGATCCCTGGTCATAGGTCATGGAACGTCGCATCTGGCTATCGAAGCGGTTCAGGATGGAAGCGAAGGCTTGGGCGGCGTGGTCGGCACGGGGGCTGTCCAGCTTCACCAGGGCCAGGAACAAGGTGCGGCGTTCGACCAGCACGCCGACCTGGGAGCGGTTGGCCTTGCCGATGATCATGTCGCCTTCCCAGTGGCCTGGAACCAGGCGGCGGTTGATCTCTTCGGGCCGCTGGTCGATCAGGATCCTCTCTGGAATCGGCGGCTTGCGCGCTCCAGTGCCGCGCCGTTGCCGACGGCGGTCCTGATGATGGCGGCGTAGCGAGTCCAGCAACTGGCGGCGCAGCGCACCGCGGGGCATAGCGTACAGCGTGGTGTAAATGGTCTCGGCCGAAAGCTGCACGGGCTCGGGCATACGCCTGAGTGTGCGCGCGATCTGGGGCGGACTCAAGCCGCGCCGCAACATCCATGGGACCTGTTCCCAAAGAGGCGTGCCGGCCACCAGCTTGCGGACACGCCGCTGCAACCGCTCCAGCCGCCGTGCACGGCGATGGGCCGCAGCTGCCCGATAGCCGCCCGCCAACAGCAGAGCACCAGCCTTGCCCGGCCTCGCCCGTCGCCAGCCGTTGCGGCGCATCTCCCGGCATATCGTCGACCGCGATCGACAAAGCCCTGACGCAATCACCGCAGCAGAAACTCCCAGCCGAAGCTGAGACTCAATCACCACACGCTCCGCAAAACTCAGATGAACATACAACGTCGCCAAGGCAAGATCCCCCAAATGGAATGTTGCGCTTGGTTCCCGAATCCGCCGTGCCCCATATCTCGAAGAGATGTGGGCCTGCGGCTGCACGACTCCGGGTGCCCCACGTCTCGACTTTGAGACGTGGGTTCGCAGCATATCCGCCCCTTCGCTAGTAGCCGCAAAACTCCGGGTGCCCCGGGTCCGGACTCTCGGACCCGGGCTTCCTGCGAACATCTCTCCGGCTCAAGCAAAACCATTACCCACCCCGCTGCGGCAGCCTAGAATGGAAACCGGACTACAGAACCCGGCCTTTCGAAAGTCAATCATGCGCAGAGCGGTAACGTTGTTGAACAATATCGCCCTCTTTTTGTTTTGGGGTCCTGCTGCAGCCGAACATTGGCTGGGTCCGAAATATCCTTGGCTGCGTCATTTGTGCAACCTGTTTATGTTGGCCTTCGGCATCACAATTTTTCTGGGTAACTGGAATCGTCAGGCCAGACGGCCAATGACGGTTCGTGAGAACATTGCCCTCCACATCTTCCTTGCCATATTCATCGGAATAGCCATCGCCTATAACCTGGGTCATTGGTATCTGGTCATATTGGCTCCCGCATGCGCGTATTTCGCCCTGACCTCCTTCTTTCTCGTCAAGCAGGCGCACCAGACTGAAGAGACACAAAGCACCCTGCTTCAACAGCCGCGCTAAACTGATCCCCATGCGCCTCCTCATCCTGGGAGCCGGCAAGACCGGCAAACTCGTAGCTGAAGTCGCCGCCGAACGCGGCCACAGCGTCCACGTCCTCGACGCCACGGAGAACCGCGACGGCGCCGCCCTCACCGCCCCCTTCGTCACCGGCTTCGACGTCATCATCGACTTCACCACCCCCGAAGCCGTCGTCACCAACATGCGCGCCTGCTTAGCCGTCGGCGCCAAGATGGTCATCGGCACCACAGGCTGGTACGAAAAACTCGCCGACATGAAAGCCCTCGCCGAGCGCCGCAACGGCTCGCTCCTCTACGGCACCAACTACTCCATCGGCGTCCAGAAGATGTTCGCCCTCGCGCGCCAGTTCACCGCCGCGCTCAAGGACTCCGGCTATGCGTTCTCCATCGAGGAAACCCACCACACCTCCAAGGTCGACGCCCCCTCCGGCACCGCGCTCACCCTGCGGGACAACGTAGCCTCCGTCCTCGGCAACACCGACATCCTCATCGAAGCCCACCGCGTCGGCGACGCCGCCGGCCTCCACACCCTCATCGCCACCGGCCCCAACGACCGTCTGCTCCTCACCCACGAGTCCACCTCCCGCCGCCCCTTCGCCGAAGGAGCCGTCCGCGCCGCCGAGTGGCTCGCCCAAAACCCCGGCATCGACGACTTCCAGGACGTCGTCGACAAGCTATAGTCCTGCCCAAACCAAAGCGTCCCTCGCCCTCCATCGACACACACACGAGGGGAGCGTATTCTGCTCCCATGACGACGGTCTCTACCTCGGAAGCCGTTGCTCGCCTGCCGGAGCTCCTCAAGCAGGGCGAATCCGTCGTCATTCGCGAGGATGGCGATGACGTTGCCGTGATCGTTGCGCTGCCTTCGCGAGTAAGGACGGAGGAGGAGCGCAGCGCGTCTTGGGCTCGCCTCCAGGAGCTTAGCCAGCACGTCTCGGCAGACCTCGAGCGCGATCTCGCCAAGGATGGCCGCACCGTCGATCAGTTCCTCGCCGACGCCTTGGCGGATGAGTAGCAGCGCTGTCGCCGACACCAACACCATCGTGAGCGCATTGCTTGCCTGGTCCGGTACAGCAAGTCTCGCGCTACGTCAGCTTCGCGAGAGCCATCAGCTTCTCGCTAGCGACGAAACCTTGGCAGAACTGCGCGAGGTGCTCTTCCGCAGGAAGTTCGATCGCATTCCTCTCAGCGCCCGCGTTGATTTCATCGAGAGCTATCAAGGTGCGGTGGTGCTCCATCAACCTTCGATACAGCTTCGCGCCTGCCGAGATACACGTGACGACAAATTCCTCTAGCTCGCCGTAAGCGGTCAAGCTGAACTCCTGCTGACAGGCGATCAGGACCTTCTTTCACTCGATCCCTTCCAAGGCATCCGCGTCGTATCGCCCTCCCAGTACCTCCGGGGCCATCGTTGAACTCATCCGATCGGCCGTCCCCTGCACTGGCGCACATCGCAACGCCCCGTGCAGGAGACGCACTGCATTGCTGGTCGCGAGTTGTTAGGCGTGGCCAGCGCGTCAGGCGCTTGCGCATTCAGCTCCCGACTCACGACGCACAACGTACAACGCCCCCGCCGCCCAGCGGTACACTTGCACCATGTCGAACTCCGCATCCAGCTCCTTCTCGGCCCTCTCCTTCGATCAGAAGCTCGACCGCCTTGCCGAGGTCGCCATCCGCGTCGGCCTCGGCCTCCGCGAAGGCCAGGAGCTCTTCATGACCGCGCCCACCGACGCCATGCATCTCGCGCGCCGCATCACCGAGCAGGCCTACAAGGCTGGCGCCAAGCTCGTCACCACCCTCTACACCGACGACTCCGCCGTCCTCGCCCGCTACGCCCACGCCCCCGACGAGTCCTTCGACTACGCTCCCCAATGGCTCTACGACGGCATCGCCGCCGCCTTCAAATCCGGAGCCGCACGCCTCGCCATCACCGGAGCCAACCCCGCGCTCCTCGCCGGTCAGGACCCGAAGAAAGTCTCCCGCGCCAACACCGCGCTGTCTAGGGCCTACAAGCCCGCGCTTGAGCTCATCACCCGCCACGAAATCAACTGGACCATCGTCGCCGCCGCCACCCCCGCCTGGGCCGCCATGGTCTTCCCTAACGACCCCACCGAGCTCGCCATCGACCGCCTCTGGGACGCCATCTTCAAGACCTCACGCATCACCAGCGACGACCCCGTCGCCGCCTGGAAGCAGCACGGAGCCAACCTCAAGCAGCGCGTCGACATGCTCAACGCCAAGCGCTTCCACTCCCTCCGCTTCCACAACGACGAAGGCACCACCGACCTCACCGTCGGCCTCGCCGACCAGCACCTCTGGGCAGGCGGAGGCACCACCGCCGGCAACGGCATCTACTGCCAGCCCAACATCCCCACCGAAGAGTGCTTCACCACGCCCCACAAAGACCGCGTGAACGGCCACGTCACCGCCTCGAAGCCCCTCTCGCATCAGGGCTCGCTCATCGAAAACATCCGCTGCGAGTTCGCCCACGGCAAGATCGTCAGCGCCACTGCCTCCAACGGCGAGGCCGCACTCAACCAGCTCATCTCCACCGACGACGGCGCACGCAAGTTAGGCGAGGTCGCCCTCGTCCCGCATAACTCCCCCATCGCCCAGTCCGGCATCCTCTTCTGGAACACCCTCTTCGACGAGAACGCCGCCAGCCACATCGCCCTCGGCCAGGCCTACTCCACCTGCCTCATCGGCGGCGAGCACATGAACTCCGACGAACTCGCCAAGCTCGGCGCCAACGAGTCCCTCATCCACGTCGACTGGATGATCGGCTCCGCCACCATGAACGTCGACGGCCTCGACGCTCAGGGCAACCTCCAACCCCTCATGCGCAACGGCGCCTGGGCCTAACCGCACGATCCGGGTGCCCCATATCTCGAAGAGATGTGGGTTCGCAGGATGCTCGCAAACTCCGTCCTTCCGAAGCCCAGCCCCTGACAACCAACAACCCCTAACAAATTGTCATCCCTGAGCAAAGCCTCTCGCAGCGTCATCGCGAGAGGCGCAGTTGAAGGACCGGCTGTCCTCCATCCCGCATCGCGTGCCCCCACCTCTCCCGCAACTCGAGCTGGGCCGAGCCCGCACACCTCAAACCTCCAGCCCGCACCGCGGGCGCCCTGTTCCCCTCATCGCTCTACAGAAAACAAAACCGCAAAATTGCACGTTCCAAGACCCTGGCCCCAAACCCTATTCCTTAGTCCCTGGACCCTAGCCCCTTGACCCTTGGCCCTAATCCCTTGGCCCTTGGACCCTAACCCCTTGACCCTTGGCCCTTGACCCTTGGCCCTTGGACCCTAACCCCTTGACCCTCGACCCTTGACCCTCGACCCTTGACCCTAACCCCTAACCCCTGCCCCCATGACCCTCCGCCCAGCCACCCCCGCCGACCTCCCCACCGTCCTCGCCCTCCTCGACAGCTACTACACCGAGTTCGACATCTGGCAGCGCGACGCCCCCACCGACACCGCCCAATCCCTCGCGCCCTCCACCGACGGCGTCGGCTACTTCCTGGCCTTCCTCAACGACAATCCAAACGGCAATCCAGACGAAGTCCCCGCCGCCTGCGTCATGCTCCGCCCCCTGCCACTCCCCAACCTCGAACCCGCACTCGAAGGCACCGCCGTCGAGTGCAAGCGCCTCTACGTCCTCCCCGCCTTCCGAGGCTACAAACTAGCCGGCCCCCTCATGGACCTCGCCGAGCAGACCGCCCGCAACGCCGGCCACACCTGGATCTACCTCGACTCCAAAGCCGAGTTCCAGACCGCCATAGCCATGTACCGCCGCCGAGGCTACAAAGAAATCCCCCGCTTCAACAACAACCCCCAAGCCACCATCTTCATGCGCAAACGCCTCAGCGCTTAAGCGTCCGGGACTTCAACGGCGGAATAGCGCCCAAACGGCCATAAGCCAACTCAGCGTAGACAAGATCAGGGATATAGTCCTAAGTTACTGCGAAATCCCGAACTCCCCTTTTGATAGGACCTTCCGTTGTGTGGGGCTAAGAAGATAGAAAAGGTGAGACTTCGGCACTGCAGGAAGTGAGCCATATTTCTGTGCGCGGAAGGCGCACAGGATTATCGCTGCGTTAGAAAATGCATCATGGAGCAGAACCGAGAAGGACCTGAGAGCATCATCCTTGATTTCATCGAAGGGCGGAGAGGCGACCCCGCGCGCAAGTTCCCCTGGATGAATAACCGCATTCAATCGGTGATGGACATGTTTCAGACCTTCTACAGCCTTCTTCCCTAGCCCGGACCGGTCCCCCAGCATCAACTCGTCCAGATATTCTAAGTAGAACGAAGCCTCTCGGTGAGCAGCATAGGCAATTGGGGTACGTGCGTTCTGAGTAAATCCCTTTGAGGTCGCCGAGGAAAACTCAGCCCATTCTCTCCGGTGATCTGTGAAATAAACCGTCCAGCCAACGAGTTCGAGAAGCCTGCGCACCTCGGATTGAGCCGCAGAAGTTTGACCTAGCGCCACCAGCAGAGGAATCCGTAAGGCTAGCGACCTCGCGCCAGACAAAGAGGGACGCAGGCTTGGACTCGCTAAGGCAGCAGCCACAACCTCGAACGAAAGAGCAGCGTGAAACAATTTGCGATAGACGGCCTTTTTCGTCGAGTTCTTGATGCACCGAACTGCCAAAACTTCGGCATCAGCTGCATATTCTGAGACATGAGATCTGAGCTCAGCATCCTTCAGCGACACACTAACTCCGATTTCTCAAAACTGAGATCCATCCAGCTGTCTGGCCACCAGAGGCATCGGCTAAATCTTCAAGTAGCTTACGTCGGCGGCTAGGCGCTAGCTCGCTAACGATGGAGGCGAGCCTCCTCGTTAGTCTTTCCTTGCTCTCTTTCGGACGCTTTTCAACGAGAATGTTGTTGCGGGAGAAGATGTCGATGATCTTGTCGGAGGTTGAATCCGCGAGAGCCTTCATCATCAAGGCCGCAAGATCTTGCATTTGGTTCTCTACGGACGCATGACCGTAACCATTGGCCGCCCTCTCTTCTGGACGCCTGCTCGCTCGACTAGTCTCTCGGGCGGGGCGGGCCAGCGCGCGCATGACATCCTTGATCAACGGATCAACTCGGTGTGAGCGACTAGCGGCGATGAAGTCTTCTTCGTTATAAAGGCTCAGCAATCGATAAACATCACTGAGCAAAGCGTTGAATGTCGAAGTCATTTCCTCACCTTTGTAGCCTTCTTAGCTGTCCTCTTTATATTCGCCGACGCCAACTCCTGCTTTAGCTCGTCAGCGATATCGCTCACTTCGTAGCGCCTAGACTCTCGTGCGTATAGTGTCTCAAAAATAGGCTTCTGGTCCTTGACCGACCTCATGAACGAACGCGTGTGGCGAAGTCTGTTAGCGAAGAGGTACACACCCTCCCCCTTCGCCGCAGAGGTAACTTCTGCAATCGCCTGAGCTTCAAGATTCTGGTCATTCAAGACCTGTGTGAATACAACACCTAATACCTGGACCTTATGTGGATCTTCACAATTCGCTCGGAAAGCGTCAATGGTTTCGAGCAGATTCGTGAGGCCCAAGATTGAGAATCTGTCTGGTTTTACTGGAATCAGGAGATGATCCGAGGCATTCAGCGCCATCGTCGTCAGAACAGAGTCTGTGGGAGCGCAGTCGATGATGACATAGTCGAACTTTTCCCGGACCTGCGAGAGTAGCTTCTCCAATTTGAAGTCTGACTGCGAGGGATTCTTGACGACCCTTGCGAGATCAAGATCCGCAGGAAGCAATTGGAGTTTCTTGCCACCGGTTTCGCGAACGGTATGGAATGCTTTAGCCACCGACGGCTTCGCTTTAGATCCTTTTTTCAACTTCAGCTTCGGTGAGTCAAGGAGGAAATCGCAAATCGTGCCATTCTTCGTGCGGTGCTGCTCAAAGGCTTTGTAGTCCATTACATACTGCGTCGCGTTGAATTGGGGATCTAGGTCGATCAGCAGCACGTTCGTGGGACCGTCACTGTGCAACTGCCACGCCAAGTTGACTGCGAGGGTCGTCTTGCCAACCCCGCCCTTCATGTTTAGGAGTGAAATCGTTGTGCTCAATAGGATCCCCCGAGGTTCAGCTCTGCTGAGAGTGCAATCAGCATAACCGACCGACGGGGACGAATCTAATCGAAGGTGGCCGACATCCCACCAGCCACCGAAGCGGGTGGGTTCGCAGGCTACCCATCCCACGACGAATGACGGGTGGCCCATCCTTTTCACAGCTCCATAGTGAAAAGGCCGGGACATCGTTCGCGGCAGCGAACGACCGCCTTGCCCCCCGCCGACAACACCCCAACTCACCCACGAACGGGTGTACCCTACCCCCATGCAGCTAACCGTTGAGATCCCGGACAGTCTCGCCGACCAACTGAAGGCCGCAGGCATGGACCCTGCCCGGATTGCCCTCGAAGCCTGGCGAGACTCCGTCGCCGACGCAGACGCCCGCGAAGCCATCCGCCAGGCCCGCGAAGATGTCCAGGCCGGCCGAACCGTCCCACTCCATCAAGGCTTCGCCCAGTTCCGCGAAAAACATGGCCTGGACCGTTGAGCTCACCGCGCGCGTTCTGCGCGAACTCGACCGCCTCTACCTCCATATCAGCGCGACAGAGTCCGCAGGCGCCGCCCGATGGTTCGCCGAGCTCGAAGACACGATAGGCCTGCTCGCCTCATCACCCCGCATGGGCAAGCCCACCCGCGAAGACCCGGCGGTCCGCGAGATCATCTACGGAAACAAGCCGCACTTCTATCGTGTGCTCTACGAGCTCAACGACGAATCGGAGCGCGTCTACGTCCTGACGATCCGCCACGGCAGGCAGCTCCCGCACCCCTGACGCCATCGCGCAAACATCCTCCCGAACGCCGCCCCACCACCCCTCCACCCCAGAATCCTGTCAACCCACCCCAACCCCAAACACCGCGTCAACACCAGCGATCCGCACCAGAAAACCTGGCACATTCCCCACCAAAATTCCCTACAATTAAGTAGAGAAATCACCCCACCGATCCCGCCGACTCTCCTGACCCCAAAAACAGAGGTACGGACCTAAAGTCTCTTCTTTGAATACTTTGAGCAAAAAAAGGGGGGGGAGGGGGGTACCCTCCGCCTAAGGAATCAACCTCTCCGCCCTTAGCCGCGCAAACAACTCAAAAAAGCTCTCATCCGTAGCCTGATACGCCCAAACCCCGGCATCCTGCGCAAGCGCCTCACCTAGCCCCCCGAACAACCCCACCCCCCAAGCTCAATCCCCTCACTCGCTCCGTTGAGCCTGAGGTGTAAATTGTGGCCGCGATGTTGCCGATGTACTTAGACGGCGGGGCCAGCGCTACAGCCAACTCGCGAATCCAAGGGCAGTGCGACAGACTGGCAGTGGTTTGGCCTCGAACGTGCTACCTGCCTTAGCGAAGGCGTTCGAGCTAATCGAACGCTAATCATTGTGGGCCAGGCAGGGTAGTCAATTGGCGACCCCCTCGAAGAAACGCTCCGGCCGGGAAAGCAGATCAATCGGACATCGGATATCCCTTATGACGCCACGAAAAACCGTCCTGTTAACCGGCGGGAATGGCTTGTTGGGCTGCAACATCCTTAAGTTGCTCGCCGATGACGAACGCTATCGGGTCGTCGCTCCCGTGAGGAATATACTCTCGCCCTCCATACAGCCGCTCGCGGATAGAATCCACTTCCTCCAGCACGACCTGGGCGACCCGGTCCAGACCGCGCACATGTTTCAGCGCATCAAGCCGCAAGTGATCGTCCATTGTGCTGCCAGCGGGCTGCGGCCGGCGAACCAGGCATCTGACGATCCCGCGACGTTCAATATCACATGCGCCAGGGACTTATTTCAGATGAACTGCCGGCTGGAGCACCCCTCGCACTTTATCTACATCAGCACGGGCCTTGCGTATCGCTCCCAAGGCAGACCGCTCACCGAGGAAGATCCACTCGGCACATTGAATCCTTATGGAGCCAGCAAGGCCTCTGCCGATCTCATGCTGCAAACAATGGCAGCGGAATTCAATCGACGATTGACGATCCTTCGCCCCTTTGCCTTTACCGGGGAGTTCGATAGCAACCGGTTATTCCCGTTCATCCTGCAGGCCGCCGTCGATGGAAAGCGCCGGCAGATGACATCCGGAACCCAGATTCGGGATTTCTGCTCTGTCAACGACATCGCCTTGGGGGTGGCACGGGTGATGGAGCGCGATCAGGTATCCCCGCTGGAGGTGTTCAATCTTGGCAGCGGACTCAGTCTGCCCTTGCGAGACCTGATTGAGATCGTCTGCAAAGAGCTGGGCCTGAAACCCGATCTTGCCTTTGGCGAAAGGGAGATGCCCCCCTTCGAACCGAAACACTCCGTAGCGAACATCACCAAGGCGGAAGCACAGCTTGGCTGGAAGCCACGGACGAGCGTTACGTACGCCGTGTGGGAGTTGGCGCAGCAGGTCGCAAAGACTCTGCCCCTGAAGCGGCCCGAGAGAGAGAGCACGGAATTACTTAGCCTGTTGTGGTCACGTCAGGAGTCCCAGGTCGGCTCCGGCGCTGCAAGCGTCGCGGGTACGCAGGACCCCTGCGAAGTTGCTGACCTGCCAACGTCACATCCTTTGCACCAGGAACACGCTCTATCCACAGCTCTCCAGCGTGCCCATCTTGGGAGCTGGATTTGAGGTCATCCGCCATGCCCACCGACACGCCAGCTTCCGTCAACCGCGTTTGCATCCTTATTCTGACGTACAAACGGAACGATGCTCTCTTGCGACTCATCAATCAGATTCGAACTATGCTCGAAACGTATCGCGGGCACAATCGCTACGAGCTCTGCGTCGCGGACTCCGACCCGAACAATCCGATTGCGCCTCTCCCGCCTCATCTCAAGGTTCAGTACTCGGTCAATCCTGGCAGCGGCTTTGACGACAACATCTACAATTTTTGGCTGAACAACGTAGATAAGTACGACTTCATCTTCAGCATCAGCGACGACGATGTATTTACCCCCTGGCTGAACCCGCTCTACCTCATGGACGCAGCGATCGACACCGGCAATCAGATGGTGATATTCAATCATCGTTGTTACAAGTTGGGGCCGAACAACGAAATCGAGCTGGACAGCACCGTGAATTTCCCGGACGCCGAACTTCTTGTCTGGGATAAGAGTCAGCTGCAGCGAAGGACTCTCACCACGCTGCCCAGTCACGTCGGTTTGCTGTATTCCACCAGGCTCCTGAAGGCTACGCTCAAGAAAGCATCGGAGTTCCGGAACACCCTCCACCTTTATGCCGTTCCCATTATTTTTGCGGCAGCGGCCAACTCGCTCCTGTTTTCGGACTATATCCTTTGCCTTTATCGTACTGAGGTGAAGACAGATGGCGCATGGAGCGCCTCTGAAGATGTAATGAACGGGTTAGTGGAGTTTCTCAAGAAACTGAAGCAGCTTCTTCCACCAAATCTCTTTGATATCGCTGAGACGGGGTTTTTCAGCTTCTACTTTAGTCGTGACTCTTGGCTTCGCAAGCAATTACAAGATAACCCCAATCTGAAAAGCGAAGAGCAGATACGAGAGATCCTGGCCAATTCCTGAATAAGGTAACTCGCGCGAAAGGGTGGGTCTCGGCATGGCCTGAGCCGTTCAAACCGGACGATTGAGCCAACCACTGAACTGGGTGGGCGGATTCAGGAACCAAGCGCAACATTCCATTTGGGGGATCTTGCCTTGGCGACGTTGTATGTTCATCTGAGTTTTGCGGAGCGTGTGGTGATTGAGTCTCAGCTTCGGCTGGGAGTTTC
>NZ_JBMHYI010000045.1:0-30249 GCF_058498515.1 Bryocella sp. | reverse complement strand
GGCTTCATAGAGGAAGCCTTCTTTCATCAGCCCGGCGCTGCGCAGCATCGCCTCGACGTGCTCGTTGCCGGCTTCGGTGAGGCTCACCGTGCGCTGCTTCTCGTCGATGTCGTAATCTTCGCGCGCCAGGCTCGGGATCAACGCGTCGACGCTCACGTAGAGGCCGGAGCGATCCTCCGACGGGCCGGAGATGATCAGCGGCGTGCGCGCCTCGTCGACCAGGATCGAGTCGACTTCGTCGACGATGGCGTAGGCGTGGCCGCGCTGCACCATCTGCGCCATGTCGTACTTCATGTTGTCGCGCAGATAGTCGAAGCCGAACTCGTTGTTGGTGCCGTAGGTGATGTCAGAGGCGTAGGCCTCGCGGCGCTGCTCGTCGGAGAGGTCATGCACGATGACGCCGACGGAGAGACCGAGGAAGCCGTAGACCTTGCCCATCCACTCGGCATCGCGCTTGGCCAGGTAGTCGTTGACGGTGACGACGTGGACGCCGCGGCCGGCGAGGGCGTTGAGGTAGCAGGGAAGCGTGGCTACGAGGGTCTTGCCTTCGCCGGTCTTCATCTCCGAGATTTTGCCGGAGTGCAGCACCATGCCGCCGATCATCTGGACGTCGTAGTGGCGCATGCCGAGGACGCGGCGGGCGGCTTCGCGGGTGACGGCGAAGGCCTCGGGCAGGATCTCGGTGAGGGCTGCCGTCTCGACGGCGTGGACGGCTTCGCGATAGGCGTTGCGCTGGTCCATCGTGGTGAGCTCGCCCTGGGGAACGGTGCTGCGGCGGCTCTCGATGAACTCCTGGAACTTGATGGTCCTAGCGCGGAGTTCGTCATCGGAGAGGAGCTTGAGGTCTTCCTCGAAGGCGTTGATGGTGGCGAGCGTCGGGAGCATGCGCTTGACGGCGCGCTCGTTGGAGGTACCGAAGATTTTGGCGAGGGTCTTGTTGAACACGGAGGTCGTTCCTTTGGGGCCGGGGCGCGGGCGAAGGCCGAGCCGGTGAGGCTCTGTGCGCGGGACCGGAGGTCAGGCAATGCAGTTTAGGATGCGTCGGCCAGGGGTCGTGGGCAGACGCGAGACGGCGCGAACGGGGCGTCTCGGGAGGGTTTAGAGGCTGCTGCCGGTGACGGCGTGCGTGGCTGCCGTCGAGGCGGCGGAAGCCGCCATGGGATGCATCGCGGCCAAGGTCACGCGTGCGGCCGGAGCGAGCGCGGTGGTCAGCGCCTCGCGAGCTTCAAGGTCGGTGGGCGCCGCGTCCCGTGTCTGCGTCGTACGCTGCGCGAGCAGCATGTGGATGCAGTGGTTGGGGACCGGGGCCGAGCCTGCGCGCACGGACGAGGCCTCCGCCGTGCCAAGAGTGGCAAGGAGGAGGAGAAGTCCGGCGAGATGGCGGGCGCGCAGACGCATGGCTACCAGCCTATTCTAGACGAAGGTGGCTTCTATACGAAGACTGCTTTTAGCACGAAGATGAGACCGGGGAGACGGAGGCGGAGATGAACGCAGTAAGAACGAAGGCTCTCGCGGTTGGGACAGCGTCGGCGGGCGGCCTTGTGGTGGTAGCGGTGGCAGTGGGTGCGCTCGCCATCGGGGCAGTGGCGATTGGGTCGATGGTGATCGGGACCCTCGGAATGAGGCGCATGAAGGTGCTGGAGGGACGGATCGAGAAGCTGAGGATTGGTACGCTCACGGTCGATCGACTGGAGATCAAGAGTCAGGACTGAACTTTGTGCCACACAGGCGGTTAGTGGTGCTGGGTCGTGGAATGGGCGTTCAGCCAGGCGTGGACGGTGGCCAGATCCTGCGGGGTGAGCGAAGGCGCGGAGCGGCGCAGCATCTCGACGAACCAGTCGACCTCTTCAGGGGCGTCCGGGTAGCCGGTGTTGGACTTGCCGCTCTTGGCCTTGGGATCGGGGCGGAAGGAGTCGACGATGGGCTTGCCGTTGGCGTCGAGGATGGCGAGGTAGGGCCAGCCGGAGCCTTTGCCGCCGATGGAGTCCTCGAAGTCGAGGCCGCCGGGGGTGTTGGCGTGCTTCGTATCGTTCGAGTGCTCGCCGGTGGTCATGGTGGCGAAGACGAAGGCGCGGCTGAGGATGGCGTGCATCTGTGGGTCGGCGAGGAAGCGGTCGTAGAGCTTGCAGTTGCCGCACCAGGAGGCGCCGAAGTCGAGCAGGATGGCCTTGTGCTCGGCGCGAGCCTGAGCTTCG
Organism: Bryocella sp.; assembly: GCF_058498515.1. NCBI lineage: Bacteria > Pseudomonadati > Acidobacteriota > Terriglobia > Terriglobales > Acidobacteriaceae > Bryocella > Bryocella sp. The sequence goes on along the minus strand of NZ_JBMHYI010000045.1, from coordinate 28,054 downwards.
GCTTTGCCGATGATCTCGGTTGCGGGAGGACCGCCGTCGGGCGTAGCCGCGCGGAGGGTGGCCGGGGCGAGCGTGAGGGCCAAGGCAAGGAGGCCAGCGGAGCGAACGGGGAAGCGGAACAGATTGAGCACGGAAGTTCTCCTCGGGTGCGGCACGTGTGGCGATTGTAGGACGCGCGAGAGAGTCGAAGGATGCTAGCGGGCGGGCTTGAGGTAGCCGGCGAGCGGGGAGTGCGCGTTGCGTAATGCGTCGGCGACGCACTCGGCGTTGATCTCTGCGCCTTCGGGGCTGGTGTGGGTGTGGTCGATGGGGAAGAGCTTGGCGGTTTTCTCCGGGCCGAGCGCCTCGAAGCGATCGGCGGCAAGGTCGCTCATATCTATAAGCGGAATGTGCTCCTGCGTTGCGATCTGCTGCTCCCAGGCGGTGTAGCCCATGTCGCGCTCGATGTGCTGCGCGCCGTCGGGGCCGGGCGTCCAGATGTCGCGAACCGTGAGGGTGAGCAGGATGGGGTGTGCGCCTTTGGCTTTGGCTTCGTCGATCATCTTGCGGACGTACCAGCCGTAGGTGTGTACGGTTTCGGTTTTTCCAGCGAAGACTCCTGCGGTCTGCGGGACGTCCTGCGTCTCGTCGCCGATGCCTTTGATGGAGCCCCGAGGCTTGGAGCCGCCGAGGTCGCCGCCATCGTTGTGGCCCATCTGGATGAGGACATAGTCGCCGGACTTCATCTCGTCGAGGACGTGTTGCCAGTGGCCCTCGTTGATGTAGGTGCGCGAGGAGCGGCCAGCGATGGCGCGGTTTGCGACGTTGATGCGGGAGGTGTCGAAGAGGTGCGCGAAGTGATCTCCCCAGCCGAAGTTGGCGTTGTTGCGTGCGGTGGAGTCGCCGACGACGAAGACGGTGGGCAGGGATGGATTCAGCGGAGCTTCGTTGTGGGTTGCCGTCTGCGAGGGAGTGTCGGGAGGACGGTCGGGTGTCTGCGCGGATGCGGTAGCCGCGAGAGCGGTGAGAAACAGCGCGGAGAGCAAGTGCGAACGCATGGGGGCAGGCTATCACTGCTGGGAGGGAATTTCAGTTGCCAGATGCCAGGGATCCAGATGCCAGGGAAGCGCTAGTTTGAGGCGGGCTGCGTGGCGTGGTCGATGATGAGGGCGTCGATGGGTCCGCGGGCCGCGACCAGCTTGAGGCCTAGCTGTTGCGGGAGGGCGGTGAAGAGCGGCGGCGACGGTGCATCGGCGGAGGCCACGGGGACCTCGCCGCCAAACTGCGTCTCGTCGGGCGCCCACTCGAGATCGAAGTCGTAGCGGGCGGTGAGGCCGGTTTTGTCGGTGACAGGGCGGTCGAGCATGGCGCGCTGGAGCATGAAGACGAAGTCCTGCATGGTGGCGTTGCGCGCGGGGAGGTGGATCTTCTGCGGGTAGACGGTGCTGATGAGTTGGGGAGCTTCCTCGGCGGGCGCGGTGCTGACCTTTAGCTTTGGGCCACCCTTCGCGACCTGCAGTTCATAGAGGGAGAACTCGCGCGATTGGCGGTGGAAGGTGAGCTGGAACTGATCGGCGAGCAGCTTGCGGAGCATGGCCATCTGCTCGATGCGATTGGGCTGCACGTCGCCGGGGGTGATGGCGACGATGTCGAAGTGCGCGGAGTCGACCCAGTCCGGGCCGCCGGAGATGGTGCGGGTGTTGAGATCGTAGGCGGCGGCGATCAGCAGCGGAAGCGTGTAGTCCTTCGCGATCCAGCGATGGGCGTTCTCCATGCGGAAGTAGCGGCCGCCCTTGGGATCGTGATCGACGAGCTTGACGGTGGCGACGTCGAAGGCCTCGAACTTGGGACGCGGGCTCGTCGTCTGAGCCTGGATGTTCGGAAGGAGAACGAGAGCCGCCGCCAATGCCAGGTTTCGGATCAAGGTTGTGCCTCTCAAGGTGCTGCGATGATGCCGGATAGGGATTGGACCCCTGAGGCTGCGAGATGTCACCAGGGGCGCTGATAGGATGCGGAGGTGGTTCCGGCAGCAGGAAAAGGGAGTGGAATGAGATCGATACGACGTGGCGCGATGGCGCTTGTGGGCCTGATGGCCGTGGCGGCTGCCGCACAGCAGACTCGCTGGGTGGTGAAGCCGGAGTGGGTGCATGCGCACGAAGATTTTCTCGCCAGCGACATCCTGCATGGCCGCGGTTCAGCGACCCGCGATGAGGAGATTACGGCGACGTATGTTGCGAGCGAGTTCGAGGCCTACGGCCTGAAGTTTGCTCCGGGGATGAACAGCTATCTCCAGCGTGGCGAGGTGATTGTTCCCGAGCTGGACGGCAAGGCGACGATCAAGGCCGGGAGCGTGACGTTGCGGGAGGGCGTCGATTTCGATCTTGCGGCATCTTCTGGAGCGAACACGAGCGGCCCTGTAGTCAAGGTTGATGTCTCCGCCCTCAAGTCGACGAAGATCGAGCGCGGGTCTGTCCTTCTGCTTACGGGAGCTAAGAATCAGGACGAGGTGCTGGAGGCGATCGGTTCGCTGCGGCGCGTGGGCGCCGCGGCGGTGCTGGTTGTCGAGACACCGCAGACGACCGGAGTGTTTGGCGTGCTTGGCGGCAGGACGCGCACGCCGATTCGCCTGGCAGAAGGCCCCGCGCGGCGGGGTGGAAGCAACGTGGCGATCGTGCACGGTGCAGCGGCGAAGCCGTTGGAGTCTCTGGGGGCGGGGGCCGTCGTCTCGCTCGACGTGACAGCGCTGCCGACGAAGGAGCCGCGCTATACGTACAACACGATCGGCTATCTTCCGGGGAGCGATCCGAAGGCGGGGACGATCCTGCTGAGCGCGCACCTGGATCACCTAGGCATTGGACGCGCGGTGAATGGGGATTCCATCTATAACGGAGCGAACGACGATGCTGCGGGGACGATCGCGGTGATGGAGCTGGCTCATGCTCTGGGCGCCGGAGCGAGGCTGAAGCGCAGCGTGCTGTTCCTCTGCTACGGCTCGGAGGAGGCGGGCGAGCTGGGGTCGCTGTACTTTGGCATGCATCCGGTGGTGCCGCTGAAGGAGCTTGTGACGAATCTAGAGTTCGAGATGATCGGTAACCAGGACCCGAAGATGCCGAAGGGCGTGATGCTGCTTACGGGGTGGGATCGCTCCAACCTGGGACCGACGCTGGCCAAGCATGGAGCGCTGCTGGGGCCCGATCCATATCCCGAGCAGCACTTCTTCGAGCGCTCGGATAACTACCAGCTTGCACTCAAGGGAGTGGTGGCTCATACGGCGGCGGGCTGGGGTACGGTGCCGACCTATCATCAGCCGAACGATGATCTGGCGCATGTGGACTTCGCTTACATGACCGCAGCGATCCAGTCGCTGGTCGAGCCGGTACGGTGGCTGGCGGACTCGGACTTCAAGCCCCAGTGGAATTCGGGCGGACAACCGCACAACTAACACGGGTTTGACGCGCGGGGAATGGGCTCGTCCTATGATGGAGGTCCTTGTCCCGCGCATGGGATGCAGGCTGTTGAGAACTTCAGGAACCGAGGAGAAGAACAGGATGAACGCCGTTGGGAATCCGTTTGTGCATCTCGAACTGAACTCCGCCGACCCCGCGAAGGCCAAGGCGTTCTACAGCGCGCTCTTCGGCTGGGAGTTCACCGACAATGACATGGGGCCGATGGGGATCTACTCGACCTTCAAGCCCGCTGAGGGTCCGGGCGGCGGTGTCGCCAGCATGCCGGGAGGGAATCCGGGCTGGCTGGCGTACATCGGGGTCGCGGATGTTAAGGCTTCCACCGAAAAGGCGAAGGAGCTGGGTGCGACGGTGCATGTGGGGCCGCAAGAGATCCCCAACGTCGGCTGGATGACCATTCTGTCCGACCCGGCGGGCGCGGCGATTGCGATCTTTCAGCCGATGACGCCGCAGGGCTGAGGGCAGGACTTTTCGGTTCGCCGGGGCAGCGGGCGAAACGTCGGGTATTCTGACGCCAGCACTTCGGAGGTTTCGACCTGCCCGACGCGTCTCCGCTGCCCAACTCTGCTCTCGACCGCGCGCTGTCGCGTGCGCGGTGGCGTCTGCTGCCGCTGCTCTCGCTCGGCTACATTGCGGCGTATCTCGACCGGGTAAACATCAGCTTTGCGCAGGAGTCGATGAGCCATGCGCTGGGGCTCACGGCGGAGACCTATGGCCTGGGCGCGGGGCTGTTCTTCGTCAGCTACGCGATCTGCGAGATTCCCTCGAACGCTCTGTTGCTGCGCTTTGGTGCGCGGCGCTGGCTGGCGCGGATCATGCTCACGTGGGGCGTGCTGGCGATGGCGATGGCGGTGGTGCATTCGCCTGCGAGTTTTTACTCGATGCGGATGCTGCTGGGCGTGGCCGAGGCGGGCTACTTTCCGGGTGTGATCTTCTACCTCTCGCTGTGGTTTCCGGCGCGGGAGAGAGCGCGGGCGATCAGCCTGTTTTACCTGGGGCTGCCGTTCAGCAATGTGGTGATGGGCTCGGCCGCGGGTTCGCTGCTGAGGATGAATGGGACGCTGCATCTTGCGGGATGGCAGTGGCTGTTTCTCGTCGAGGGCCTGCCTGCGGTGCTGATCAGCGTGGCGGTGTTTGTGCTGCTGCCGAATAGCCCGCATGACGCGAAGTGGCTTGCACCCGAAGAGCGCGACGCTTTGCTGGATCACCTGGAGAGTGAGTCCGCAGTCCTTGGGGCGAATCGGCATGGAGGCTGGAGGCTCGCGCTGCGCAGCCCGACGACGTGGATCCTGGGCGGTGGCTACTTCCTGATGCTGGGAGCGAACTATGGGCTCTCGTTCTCGCTGCCGGCGATGCTATCGCAGGCGACGGGGCTGGCGACGGGAGCGGTTGGGTCGATGGTAGCGGTGATTGGATTCGCGGGTGTGGCGTTGATGCTGCTGAACGGTATCCACTCCGACAAGCACGGTGAGCGGCGCTGGCACATCGTGATCCCACTGCTGGTGATGGGGGCGCTGCTGCTGTGCGCTGGAGGGCTTCGGCTGCACGGCTGGCTGGCCGCGCTGGCGCTGGGAGCGGGCGTTGCCGCCTACTCCAGCTTCCAGGGGCCGATGCTGTCGCTGCCCATCACGATCTTCAGCGGCGAGGCCGCGGCGGTGGGGATGGCTGCGATCAACATGTGCGGCATCGCCGGTGGGTTTGTCTTTCCGTACCTGATGGGATGGATGCGGGTGCGGACAGGTGGCTACGCGGCGGGAGTTGCGCTGCTGGCGTTGCCGTGTGCGCTGGCGGCGCTCATCATCGGTGTATTACTGAAGAGCACCGCCCCGCAGGCAGGGACTGACCTTACGGCGAATCCTCTTACGGAGTGGTTCCCGGACGTTGCCCCTGATGCAGAAGGTGGTAGCTGATGTCGGGCCAGAACTCCTTGAAGACGAAGGTGGCGGCGTCGATGCCGACGTCGAGGCCCCACTGCTCCCCGGTATTCGAGACGGAGCGCTCGCGGCTGGGGTAATAGAGGTTCGAGATACCTGCGGCGGCTCCGGCGCCGATGACCTCGCCGTAGTTGAAGCTGCGTCCGCCGCTATCGGTGCGGGTTACCACGACGCGACTGACGGCATAGCCGGCGCGCTTCACGAAGCCGCCGTGGCCCATCGTGTAGAAGCGGGTGTCCTCATGGGTCGCGGCGGGCACGAAGAACTCGACCATGTAGTTTTCGACCGTCTGATCGACGACAGAGTGCCAGAGGTAGCGACCGTAGCCGACACCGCCGGTGCCGAACTCCGGATATTTGTTTCTGCCATAGGAGTAGGCGGCGACCGCTGCGGGAAGCACGATGGCGGAGTAATCGAAGGAGTCCTCGCTCGCGGTGACGAACTTATCCTTCACCGTTTGGGGCGGGAGCTTGTCGTTGGTGGTGGCGGCGCGGAAGTTGGGGATGATTCCGAGGATGCGGTGGGTCTGGCCATTGCTGCTGGTGGCGGGTGCGCTGGACTGGGCGGCAACCGCGGCGGCGGAGGTTGAGCTCGAACTCTGGGGGACCGGAGCGTCCGGCAGGCCGTCGTCGTTTGGGGTCTCGGCGGCCGCAGAGGTGACCAGGGTCAGGGCCGCGAAGAGCACGGCGGCGGTGAGACGCCGGCCCGGATGGTGGGTGTCGCGCTCGGAATGGCGCTGGGGCGGGCGGTTTTCGGCGGTGACTGACAACAGGTGCAAAGAGACCTCCATGCCTTTAGAGCAAATGTAGAAAGGATGAACTTGATTTGATCGCCTCGCGCCACTCATTTGGGGCGAGGTTCGATACCCATTCAGACGCTCGGGAGGCGTGGACGATTCGCCTCGGCGCGAGTATTCGCGAGTATTCTCGAAGGGAAGCTGTGCCGTTGCCCCGGTTACGAGGTGGAAGGCATCCAGAGAGGACTTGCGGGACGATGAGTGATGTTGCACTTGCCTATGCGAAGGAACACGGAGAACGGTTTGTCGAGGAACTGAAGGACCTGCTGAGGATTCCTTCAATTTCGACGGACCCGGAGCGGGCCGGTGACGTGCGACGCGCGGCTGAGTTTGTGGCCGACGGTCTGCGCGCTGCGGGGCTGGAGCACGTGCACCTCATTGAGACAGAGAGTGAGACGCCGCGAGCCAGCGGCCATGCGCATCCGCTGGTGTATGCGGACTGGCTGCATGCGGGCGCGGACAAGCCGACGATCCTGTGCTACGGCCACTACGATGTGCAACCTCCTGATCCGCTGGGCGAGTGGAAATCCCCGCCGTTTGAGCCGACAGAGCGGAATGGCAACATCTACGCGCGCGGCGCGGTGGACGACAAGGGCCAGATGTGGATGCATGTGAAGGCGCTGGAGTCGCTGCTGAAGGGAGCGGGGTCGCTGCCGGTGAATATCCGCGTGATCGTCGAGGGTGAGGAAGAAGTTGGCGGAGAGGGCATTGCGGCGTTCGTCGGCAAGCATGGCGGGCTACTGCAGGCCGATGCGGCGCTGGTGAGCGACACGGAGATGTTTGCTCCGGATCTGCCCACGCTGTGTGTTGGGTTGCGGGGCATGATCTACACGGAACTTGAGGTGCGCGGCGCGATGACGGACCTGCACTCCGGCATGTACGGCGGGGCGGCGCCGAATCCATTTGTCGCGATTGCGCAGATGATTGCGCAGATGAAGCGCAGCGATGGGCACATTGCGATTCCCGGCTTTTACGACGGCATCGAGACGCCGTCGAAGGCGGAGTTGACGGGGTGGCGATCGCTGCCGTTCGATGAGGAGCACTACCGCAAGACGGAGGTGGGATCGACGGCGCTGGATGGAGAACTGGCGTTCTCGGTGCTGGAGCGGACGTGGTCGAGACCGACGATGGACGTGCACGGCATCGTTGGCGGCTTTACGGGCGCGGGTGCGAAGACGGTGATTCCGGCGAAGGCGACGGCGAAGATCAGCTTCCGCCTCGTTCCCGGCATGAAGCCGGAGGCGACGTTCGCCAAGTATAAGAAATTTGTGGAGGCGATTACGCCGAAGGGCATCCAGGCGGAGGTCCGGATGATCCATTCGGGCGAGCCGATCGTGATTTCCACGGACAACTCCTACATCCACGCCGCGGCGCAGGCCATGGACGAGGTTTGGGGTAAGAAGACGGTGTATGTGCGCGGCGGAGGATCGATCCCGATTGTGGGAGACTTCGTGCGTCAGCTGGGGATTCCCGCGGTGCTGATGGGCTTCGGTCTGCCGGACGACAACCTGCACGCTCCCAACGAGAAATTCCATATCGCGAACTTCCACAAGGGCATCGAGTCGATCGTGCGGTTCTTCGAGATCGTAGGCAAGGCGTAGACCTGGATGAGCGCGCCGTTGCCGATCACGGGTTTTGTCCTCGCCGGAGGGAGAAGCTCGCGCATGGGGAAGGACAAGGCCGTGCTGGAACTCGGCGGTCGCAGCCTGGCGGAGATTGCGCTGATGAAACTGCGCAGCTTCTGCGCCGGGGTGGCGATTGCAGGGAGTCGCGAGGACCTGTCCTCGCTGGCCACGGTCGTGCCGGATCTTCGGGACGGCGCTGGTCCGGCTGCGGCGGTTGAGGCGGGTCTGGCGGCCTGTTCCGAGCCGTGGGCGATCTTTGTGCCGGTGGACGCACCTCTGGTCCCGGCGGACCTCCTGCGGGAGTGGGTGGAACTTGTCCTGGCGAGCGGCGCCAAGGGAAGTTATCTCAGCGCTGTAGGCCAGGTGCAGCCGGCGTTCATCCTGCTGCGCAGGGAACTCGGCGACGCGATCCGCGAGATGGTTGGCGGAGGGGAACTGCGTTTGCTGCGTCTGTGGCTGCAACTGGACGTGACCCTGGGTGCGGGGGCGGTTCTTCAGGTACAGGCGGAGGAGTTGCCGTGTGCGATCGGGCGGACCTCGGTGGAGGTCGCAGACCTTTTCGCGAATGTAAATACTCCCGAGGATTGGAACTCTATTGCAACTCGTTTCGGGCGTGCGGGTTCTTAGACCTATAAGACGCTGATATCGGCTGCCGGCGGGGAGATTCCCTCCGGTGGACAGCCTGGAGACATGAGGGATACTTGAGGTATGGCTCCACTCGACGACAGCAAACGTTCCGACACGCATAAGGACCCCGCTAAAGCCGGGGAGTCCGAGACGAGCGACGCCCAGCTGGAGCAGCACATTGCGGAGACGCAGGGACTTCCGGAACCGGAACGTACTGCTCTGGAGCGGGTCGAGGCGGAGATCGAGCCGCTGATCGAGAATGTCTCGCCCGATGTTGCACCGGCCGTAGAGGAGTTCATGGCGGAAGCTGCCCTGGCTAACGAGGCCGAAGGCGCAGCGGTGGCGGATGAGTCGCAGTTCTCCGGCACGGCAGGGCTGGAGGGAGCGTCGTTTGCGGTCACGGAGGTTGGACCGTACATCTCGTTCGAGCACGTGTTCAAGTCGTTCGGAGACTTTGTCGTGCTGCAGGATGTGAGCTTCTACGTCAACCCAGGTGAGACCCTCTGCATCCTCGGCCGCAGCGGCGTGGGCAAGAGTGTCTCATTACAGATCATCATGGGATTTCTGAAGCCGGACAGTGGTACGGTTCTGGTGGCCGGGCAGGACATTGCGGGCATGACCGAGCGCGAGATGCAGCTGGTGCGCCAGAAGGTGACGATGGTCTTTCAAAGCGGGGCGCTGTTCGACTCGATCACGGTGGGCGAGAACGTCGCATTCCCACTGCGCGAGCGTGGCGACATGCGCGAGGACCAGATGCTGCAGGTGGTGCGCGGACTGCTCGAGATGGTGGGCGTCGCGGGGATGGAGGACCATCTTCCGTCGGATCTTTCGACTGGGATGAAGCGGTCGGTGGCGATCGCCCGGGCGCTGGCAGCGCAACCCAGCGCGGTGCTCTACGATGAGCCGACCACGATGGTTGATCCGCTGATGGGGAACCTGCTGTGCGAGCTGATCCAACGGCTGAAGACGCAGCTGCATCTTACGAGCATCGTAGTGACGCATGACATGCGGTTCGCTGAGAAACTTGCCGACAGGGTGGTCTTCCTGCACGAAGGCCGGGCTCGATTCTTTGGCACCATGGACGAGATGCGGGCCAGCGACGATCCCGTGCTGAGCGAGTTCCTGGCGATGGACGAGCTGGTGCTTCCTGGGCGGCCGACGCTGGAACAAGGGGCCACAGGAGCGTCCTAAGCCTTCGCTGGCGAAGCACTTGCAAAAAAGTCGAGAGGTCGAGGCGGCTGGATCGTACACTGGAAACAACTCCCTGACCTGTTCTCTCCAAGAACGCAGAGCGGCACCCAACCCGTACTTCTGGATGACTTGGATGACGACACCAGACTATCTGGAGCAAGTAGTGGTCTCGAACCTGAGGCGCCGGTCGGCCGGAAACACGCGGCCCGGAGCGTTGGACACATTGCCGGTTGGAAATCTCATCTGGGCGGGCCTGGACTTCTTCAGTGTCGTCGTGGCCGGACTCATCGCCTTTCGTCTTTATCTTCCCCCCATCAAGCCGAACTCGAGCCGGGTGATTCTGCGCCACCTGGAAGAGGCCGCGCCGCTGGGCTCGCTGGTCTTTCTGCTGATCTTCGGCGTGTATCTGCTGATCTTCGCGCGGGTGTACGGCCTGTATCGCCCCACCGAAACACGCAGCGGCCTCAGTGAAGCGCGCCTGACGATCCAGGCCACGCTGACGGCAGGGCTGCTCATCTGCGGCACGCTGTACCTGACGCGCATGTATGCGGTCTCGCGCGTGGTGGTGGTGCTGACCGTATTCCTTACCGGCATCATGCTGGTGGGGCGGCGGGCGGTGTGGCGTCGGGTGCGCGAGCGCCGCTACCTGCAGGGGAAAGAAGTGCGGAATGTGCTCATCGTCGGTGATGGCCGCGTGGGGCACGCGCTGCGAAATCACCTCGAGTCGCTGCCGCACATGGGCTTCCGCTTCAAGGGCTTCATCTCGCTGGAGAAGAGCGAGGCGGGGCCGAACCACCAGGTGATTGGCGACGTGGAGCACTGTGTTCCGCTGGCTCGCTCGCTCTTCGTGGATGAGATCTACTTCTCGACGCCGGCAGACAAACAGACCGTGCTCTCCGTGGTGGAGGACGCGCGCGCCATCGGTATCGATGTCCGTGTGGTGCCCGATCTCTACGATGGACTGGCCTGGAATGCGCCGATCGAGTATGTGGGCCAGTTTCCGACGATCCCGCTGCATCGCCGCGATTTTCCGCGTGGGGCATTCATCCTCAAACGCATCATGGATGTCATTCTCTCGAGCGCTGCGCTGGCGGTGCTGGCGCCGGTGATGCTGGCGATTGCGATCGTTATCAAGCGCGACTCGCCCGGGCCGGTTTTTTACAAGGCTGCACGCATCGGCCGCAAGGGGCGGCGCTTCAGCTGCTACAAGTTCCGCACCATGGTTGCCGACGCCGACAAGCGCAAGGCCGACCTGATGCAGCAGAACGAGCGCGACGGCATCCTGTTCAAGATCACCAACGATCCGCGCATCACGAAGATCGGCGTCAAGCTGCGCAAGTATTCTCTGGATGAGCTGCCGCAGTTTTTCAACGTGGTGCTCGGAGACATGAGCCTCGTAGGTCCGCGGCCGCCGCTGGCCAGCGAGGTGGAACAGTACGACGTGGAGCATCTGCGCCGCCTCGATGTGCTGCCTGGCATCACCGGTTTGTGGCAGGTCGAGGCCCGGCAGGATCCGTCCTTCGACAGCTACATCTCGCTGGACACCGCCTACGTCGAGAACTGGAACCTGATGCTGGACCTGCGTATCCTGGCGCGCACCGTGACGGTGGTGCTTGGCGGGACGGGTAGCTGAAACGCGCTCCGGCCTAACCCATCTGGCGAGCGACGCGTAAACTAAAGATGTGCGGATCGCTCTGGCGCAAATCAATCCTACGGTCGGGGATTTTTCCGGCAACCTGAAGAAGATCTCCGAGTACATCGAGCGCGCGGCGGCGCTGGGTGTGGAGCTCGTGATGTTTCCCGAACTCGCCACGTGCGGCTACTTTCCTGCCGATCTGCTGGAGAAGGACATCTTCCTGCAGCGCAGCGAAGAGACGCTGGCTGCGGTCGCGGAGCTGACGCGGGGCGCGGCGCGGCCGGCGGTGCTCATCGGTTCACCGATGCGTTGCGATACGCCAGGCTCCAAGCGTGCGCGCAATGTTGCGGTGGTGCTCGAGGGTGGAGCGATTCGCTTCATCCAGCAGAAGTGCCTGCTTCCGTTCTATGACGTCTTCGACGAGCAACGCTACTTCGAGCCTGCGGAGCATCAGTCGCTTACGGTCATCAAGGGACACGCCATTGCCATCACCATCTGCGAGGACGCCTGGAACGACAAGCTGTTCTGGCCGCGGCTGAACTACAAGGTCGATCCGGTCGAGGAGCTGATGAAGCAGTGGGGAGCGCTGCCGCAGCCGCTCAGCGACCATCGGCTCATCGTGAATATCTCCGCGTCGCCGTACTGGCACGGCAAGATCGAGGTGCGGCAACGCATGCTCGGCGCGCTGGCCAAGCGGCACCGTGCGGCGGTGGTGATGGTGAACCAGGTCGGCGCGAATGACAGTCTGATCTTCGATGGGAGCTCGTTCGCCGTCAGTGCCGAGGGCGAGGTCGTTTGTGCGGCGAAGAGCTTTGCCGAGGACCTCGTGGTCTTCGACAGCATCGCCGACACGAAGCCGCTTGCGCCGGCAACGGGCGCGGATCTCGAGAGTGAGCGGACGTGGAATGCGCTGGTGCTGGGCACGCGCGACTACGTGCGCAAGTGCGGCTTCTCGAAGGCCGTCATTGGGCTGAGCGGTGGTATCGATTCGGCCATCGTGGCGGCAGTTGCGGTGGCCGCGCTGGGTAAGGAGAACGTGCAGGGCATCGGCATGCCGAGCGAGTTCTCCTCCACGGGCTCGATCACGGATGCGGAGAAGCTGGCGAAGAACCTGGATATCGCCTTCACCGTCTTACCGATCAAGCAGATCTTCACGCAGTTCACGGAGGTTCTTGAGCCGTTCTTTGCAGGAACGAACTTTGGGCTTGCGGAAGAGAACATCCAGCCGCGCATTCGCGGCACGCTGCTGATGGGCGTGAGCAACAAGACGGGAGCATTGGTGCTGACCACGGGTAACAAGAGCGAGATGGCCTGTGGCTACTGCACTCTTTATGGCGATATGGTCGGGGCCCTGGCGGTCATTGCGGACGTCTACAAGACAGAGGTGTACCGCATCGCGCGCTGGCTCAATCGTGAGGTCGAGGTGATCCCTGAGGACACGATTACGAAGCCGCCTTCGGCAGAGCTTCGACCGGGGCAGAAGGACACCGACTCACTGCCGCCGTATGAGGTGCTCGATCCCATGCTGCGCGCGTACATTGAAGACTACGCAAGCGCGGAGGAGATTGCCGCGGCGCAGCAGGTGGAACTTGATCTGGTGCGGCGCGTCATCCGGCTGGTAGAGATCAGCGAGTACAAACGGCAGCAGGCAGCGCCGGTGCTGAAGGTATCGAGCAAGTCATTTGGTATGGGACGCAGGTTTCCTATTGCGGCCCGCCGTGAAGTTGAAACGAAATGAAGTTTGAAACGAAGTGAGGAGCCGGAGCAATCCGGCAGGAGACAACAAGCGAGTGAAGATGATGTGGCGAGCAACGATGGCGATGGCTGCGGCAATGGCTGCCTGCGGTGTAACGATGGCTCAGGCTCCAGCAGCACCGGCACCCGCGCCGCAGGCGGGTGCAGTGACGAATCCCTTTCCGCCACCGAACCTGAAGAACTTCACCGCTGCTTCGCCAACACGCGATGAGGTGAACGAATTCCTGAAGGCGTTGTGGGGCTACGACGAGAACCGCATGTGGAGTGTGGCCGCGATCCTGAAGACGACGGCGCCGGGGATGGCGAAGGTGGTCGTGCTGGTGGCGGACAAAAGTCAGCCGGGCAAGGTGCAGCAATCGGAGTTCATTACGACGCCGGATGGCAAGCATGCGGTTGCTGGACAGGTGGTGGAGTTCGGCGCCAAGCCGTGGGCGGACAATCGCGCTCTGCTGGCTGCGCAGGCCAATGGTCCAGCACGTGGCGCGAAGTCAAAGGAGCTAGAGCTGGTGGAGTTTGCCGACCTGCAATGCCCGCACTGCAAGGACGCCGAAGACACGATGAACAACCTCGCGAATGATTTTCCGCAGGCGCACATTGTCTTCGAGAACCTTCCACTCGACATTCATCCGTACGCGTTTCGCGCGGCTGCGGAAGGCCTGTGCGTGCGCAAGACCAAGGGCGATGAAGCTTTCTTCACGTATACGAAGACTGTTTTTGCCAAGCAGGAATCGCTGACGCCGGAGCTTGTTGACCAGACGCTCGCGACCGCAGTGGCAGCGGCTGGCGGCGATCCCGCTGCGGCTGCAGCGTGCGCGAAGACGCCGGAGATCGCGGCAGACATCAAGGCTTCGACGAAGCTCTCGGACGATCTCGGTGTGGATCAGACCCCGACGCTCGCAGTGAATGGACATCTGCTGCCCATGACGGCCATTCCGTACGAGACCTTGAAGCGCATCATCGTGTGGCAGGCGAAGCAGGATGGCGTTGCGATCACGCTGCAGCCTTCGCTTTCTACGCTGAAGTAACGCAGATGCGAGAGACGAGATGCGAGAAACGAGGCCTGCGCTATCTGCGCAGGCCTTTTCACTTGACACTAGTCGTTCAATAAGTGACGCGCAGTTCGCATCTCGAATCTCGCATCTCGTATCTGCTCAACCAACGAGTACGACCGTCAGACTACGCGGGCCATGTACGCCGCGAATGCGCACCATCTCGATGTCGCTGGTGGCTGAGGGGCCGGAGATCGTGGTGATGGGCTTCGCGGCATCAGATTTGATCGCGTCGAGCGCCTCAGGCAGCACGCCATAGACCTGATTGCGTCGCACGATGCAGATGTGATGGTCCGGGAGCAGTGTGATCACGCGGCGGCCCTGCGAACCTCCGTGCACGAGGACGATTGTTCCGGTGGAAGCGACCGCGGCCTCGCAGGTCGTGATGACGGTCTTCTCGCGGTTCAATGCCTCGTGTGAGAGACCTTCGTCGAAGGTAACGTGGATACCTTCGGGGAGCCATTCGCGCGGGAACGCGGAGGGCGCGAGCAGATAGGTCACCTGCGCATTGGCAAGAGCCTGGGCGACCGCTCCGGCAATCTCCGCGTCCGAGCCAACCTGGATCACCTCGGTGTCGTAGTCGACGAGGCGATCGATGAAGAGCTCGATCGTCGCATGCTCGTCCATCCCTGCTGTGCGGGTGTACTCGCGCACGATGTGACCGTGCTTGTTCGCGGGGTCTGAGGCCTGGACGTGCAGGGCTCCACGGATACGAGCGAGAATCTCTTCGCGAGCGTTCATCAGTTGGCGTCTCCGTGGCCCTTGGCTGCGGGACTATTGGGCGACCACGTCCTTTGCCGCGCCTTCCACCAGTCGCGGAAGCTGCTGGAGGGGATGGGGAGAAGGTCGCGCGTCTGCGTCCAACCGCCGGCCATGCCGGGCAGGTTGGTGAGCATACCCTTGCGCTCGAAGGCGAGTTGTCCGAGGCGTGCGAGCCGTTGCGAGGCTTCGTAGCGGCGCTCGCTGCGGAAGATCGTTGCCGCGGCCTGCATGGCGAGGTTCTCCACGCCCAGCTTGCCCTTCAAGGTCTTCTGATCTTCGCGAACGATGCGGCCGCGCAGATGGATGAGCACCTCGGGGATGTTGATCTTCACCGGGCAGACTTCGTAGCACGCGCCGCACAGCGTGGAGGCGTAGGGCAGCGAGCGCGAGTGCTCGAGGGATTGCAACTGCGGTGAAAGGATTGCGCCGATGGGACCCGAATAGATGGAGCCATAGGCGTGGCCGCCGGTCTCGCGGTAGACGGGGCACGCGTTGAGGCATGCGGCGCAGCGGATGCACTGCAGTGTCTCGCGCTCCATCTCGTCTTCCAGGAGCTTGGTGCGGCCGTTGTCGAGCAGGATGATGTGGAAGTGCTGCGGGCCGTCGCCAGGCGTGACACCGGTCCAGATGGAGTTGTACGGGTTCATGCGCTCGCCTGTTGCCGAGCGGGGAAGCGTCTGCAGGTACACTTCGAGGTCGCCGAAGGTGGGGATGACCTTCTCGATGCCGATCAGAGAGATGAGTACGTCTGGCAGGGTGACGCACATGCGTCCGTTGCCTTCGCTCTCCACGACGCAGACGGCGCCAGTATCGGCGACGGCGAAGTTGGCTCCGCTGATGGCGATTCTGGTGCGCAGGAAGCGCTCACGCAGGTACTGGCGGGCGGCGGCGGCAAGATCTTCGGGCTGGTCGGTTAATTCAGGTCGAGCCATGGAGGCTCGAAAAATATCGCGAATCTCGGTGCGATTTTTGTGCAGCGCGGGCACGACGATGTGCGAGGGCTCATCCTTGCCGAGCTGCACGATCATGTCGGCGAGGTCGGTCTCGATGGGCGTGATGCCGGCTGCCTCCAGCGCGTGGTTCATCTGGATTTCGTCGGAGGTCATGGTCTTGACCTTGATGACTTCGACGGGGGCGGTGCTGTCTTTCGGCGCGTACGTTCGGATGAGGTTGATCGCGATGGAGTTGGCTTCGTCGGCATCGCGTGCCCAGTGGACCTTGCCTCCAGCGCGCTCGCAGTTGGCGACGAACTCCTCGAGGTAGTGGTCGAGGTGCGCGAGGGTGTGCTGCTTGATGGCGGCACCGGCGGAGCGCAGCGCCTCCCAGTCGGGCATCTCCTGCACGCGGAGTGCGCGCTTGTTGCGGATGGTGGTCGTCGCGCGGCGAACGTTGGTGCGCAACTGGTCGTTTTCGAGCGCCTTGTGCGCGGCGATGGGGAAGGCCGGCGCATGTGCCGCCTTGCCGACACGAATGCTCATGCAGCGCCTCCAGTGGTCGAGTTGAGGATCTCCGCGATGTGCAGCGTGCGAACGGTGGAACCGTCGCGATGCAGACCGCCGTAGATCTGCATCAGGCAGCTGTTGTCGAGAGACGTGACCACTTCGGCCCCGGTCTCGACGACGCAAGCCTTCTTCTCAGCGAGCATGGCGGTCGAGACGTCCATGTTCTTCACGGCAAAGGTTCCGCCGAAGCCACAGCACTGCTCGCGATTGGGAAGCTCGATGAGGTCGAGGCCATCCACGGCGCGAAGCAGCGTGAGCGGACCTTCGCGGATGTTGAGCATGCGCAGCGAATGGCAGGAGGGGTGATAGGTGACGCTGTGCGGGAAGTACGCGCCGACGTCGGTCAGCTGAAGTTTCTTTGTAAGAAGCTCGCTGAACTCGAAGACGCGCGGCAGCAGGGACTGGACTTCGGCGAGTAGCCGAGGGTCGTCCTCATTGTGCGCGATCAGCTCGTAGTGCTCGCGCATCATCGCGACACAGGAAGCGGAGGGCACGCAGACGGTTTCGGCATCGCGGAAGAGCTCCACGAAGCGCCTGACGAGGGGCACAGCCTCGCCATGATAGCCGGTGTTGTAATGCATCTGGCCGCAGCAGGTCTGCGCGAGAGGGAACTCGACCGTGTGGCCCAGGCGCTCCAGCAGCTCCGTGACGGCGACGCCGGTCTGCGGAAAGAGCGTGTCGTTGTAGCAGGCGACGAAAAGCGCGATGCGCAGCGGAGTGGGCCTCCTGAGGAAGTACCCGCGGGCGGTCTGGCCGGTACAGGATCTGACTGGCGCGGGAGTTGCACTCCGAGGGTATCAGCCGGATGCAATGCCGTGCATCCGGCTGTGCGGAGAGCGAACGCCGCAGGATCCCCACTTGGCCGTCCAAGAGCAGGTTCCGAGAACTCAAGCAAAAAGCCTCCCGAGTGGGAGGCCTTTTGCTTGAAAGTTTGGAGGCGCGGGTCGGGAT
This sequence comes from Bryocella sp., assembly GCF_058498515.1. Taxonomy (NCBI): domain Bacteria; kingdom Pseudomonadati; phylum Acidobacteriota; class Terriglobia; order Terriglobales; family Acidobacteriaceae; genus Bryocella; species Bryocella sp. Next base: position 10,783 of record NZ_JBMHYI010000045.1, on the reverse strand, counting down.
CGAACACATCTCCCGCATTGAAAACATGTAACTTGCACATTCTAAAAAGGGACAAAAGTGCCAAAATGCCTAGAGTGGCCACCAGTTAGCACAAATTAGCACAAAATCTATGACCGCTCAGTGACAACGAAGTCACTTCCGATATCACGTTCCTCGTCCTGATGCTCAGCTTCCAAAGAAAAACTGAATCGGCTTCTTGTACAGCTTCGCCAACCGGATCAGCTCCATGAGGTCCACGCGGCGGTCGCCCGTTTCGCACTTCGACAAGAACGAGTGCGACATGCCCAGGTGCTCGGAAACTTCGCGCTGGCTGAGACCGATTTCTTCTCTTGCGTTTATCAAGCGGCGAAGCACATCATCGTAGATCCTTGGTACGGAGCGGTCCGGGCCTTTCGCGACTTTCGGGTTTCGGCTTCGGCACGCTGCTTCACAAACTTAAGTTTGTGAAAGCATTGACGAATCCCCTAATAAGGGGCATGTTGGAGAAGTCGTGGGCGGTTAGATAGGAGTCGAAATGGCAAGCGAAGGACCAACGGAGTGTTCAACGCTCAGCGGGAAAACGATCAAGACGCTCAACATCTTCCGTGCCACAACGAATGCACCGAAATCCAGATCGACTTCGCCGATGGGACTAGCTTCAACTGTCTGGTCTCGAATCGGACTGAAATAGACCATGAGCGTCTCTGGCGTGAGCATAGGCGTTGGTCGCGGCAATGAGCATCCCGTCATCGGAATCGAAGTTATCCTCGGGATTGAGCAACCGCGCGGCCACCGCATCGTCGGTGTTGATAACGGTTCAGAATTGATGCGGCGGCTCGTCTTACAGTTCGTCGCCGCCGGTCCGGAGATCCAAAGTAATCGTGGACCGTTCAGCGTGCGAACGCTTCGCCGTGATAAAGCACCACGCGCCAGCCATCTGGATCTTCAAATGTCTTGCTATGGGCTTTCCAATAAGGATTTTCGGGCTCTACGGCTGTATGCCCACTCTGCTCGAGTCGTTGCACCGCATCAAGATGATCCTGCGCGTTCGGCATGTAGAAGACCAGTAAATTGTCCTTCGTCGGCGCCGGGCATGGACTGCCGGTGTCGTTATGTGTGAACTCCAAGTGGAGTCGTTCCTCAGGCATGCCGAACATGATGCCTGTATAGCCAGCGTGATTCTCGAAGTGTCCAATCACCGGAAGTCCCAGCCCATCGCGGTAGAAGCTGGTAACCTCTGGCAGCTTATCTGTGGGCCTCGCGATTCGGATCTGAAGTTTCCGGTGTGATTGCGCGGAATCTTCCGCACGTGACGTGGTCAAAAAACTTGAGGCTCCGCTGAGCGCCGTGGTCTCTAAAAACCGTCTCCGGTCCATCACTCATTCCTTTTCTTGTATTCATCTGTGTTACTCGCCGAGACAGAGATAGAAGGTCCGCTTCGATACCGGAAGGCGGATCCCATGCCTCCGAGTGGTGGCAGCACAAGCGAATGGCATGAAGACAACTACGCCGATCACGGCGGCAGAACCTGCGAAAGTACGGCGTGTCGTGAGCACGACAATGTCCTCGCTTGAAGTGGGACTCATACTGCACTGGCTCTTGAGGGCGTCGTATGCGATCCGACGCCTGACCAAGGATTATTCGCCTTCGATCAAGAAGGCGTTAGCGAAGGCTGGGCAGGCCAGTATGAAAGATGCCAGTCTCCATCAAAAATCGGCCATTCACTACAGCGGCAGAATGGCATCGGCGATCCGGGAGGCGACTTGAAAAGATGAGGGCTCACCCTGCGGAAATACCTTGTCGCCAGATGCGCCATAGCCTTTATTTTCAGGTATTTATGTAAGCTACACCACCCTCAAAAACCCTGAAAAGTACGCAAGGGAATCTTCTCAGTGGTGTTAAAGTGGTGTTGTTTTCGATGCGCCTTTGACGCGCGTGCACCCACACTTTACATCGGCTGTTTGAAGCGGATTCCAGGTATCTCTGTTCTCTTTATGTCAAGTTTTGTCGCAAAAAAACTTGACATAGACGGGATGCCGCGCCATCGTAAAAGAGATGGAAGAGAGCACCAAAGCACGCAAAACAGCCAGCTTCATCCGCCAGCAGATTGAACGGGGCGGGGAACGGCTTTGGCGTCACGATGATTTCCGGGACCAGCCCTTTCCGGCTGTCGCCCAGACTTTGTCTCGCCTGACCCGCAGCGGCACACTGCAACGGTTGAGCAAGGGCATCTACTACCGTTCGCGCTCCACGGCCTTCGGGCCTAGCCATCCCAATCCCACCGCCATTCAGAAATTAGCGGAACGGAACAGCACCATCTATCCGTCAGGAGTCGCCGCCGCAAACTTGCTTGGCTTCACGACCCAAACTCCCAAACGAAGCGAAGTGGCGACCAGCTCTCTCAGTCTTCCAAGGAAGCTCATTGGGGAAGAAACCCGTGTCCACGCCCGACGACCGGAAGCATGGAAGAACCTGTCCGAAACAGAAGCCGCTTTACTCGACTTTCTCCGCAATGGAGGCAAGACAAGCGAACTCTCTCCTGAGAAAACCATTCAGAAGACGTTAGCTCTGCTCAAAACTGACTGCCAACTCGAACGGCTGCTCAAGGTCGCCGCCTCTGAGCCGCCACGGGTTCGCGCTTTGCTTGGCGCACTGACCGAAGAGCTGGGACAACATCCAGGCGCGCAAACGCGCCTGCGCGGCTCCCTGAATCCTCTCTCTCGGTTCGACTTTGGATACTTTGCATCGCTGAAGCACGCGCGTAAATGGCAGGCAAAGGAGTCGCCCCAATCGTGAAATTGTTCGAGCATTCCGATTTCGCGCAGGCGATTCTTCGTGCCGCAGAACATTTCGCGGCCCAGGGATTTCGTCCTGCGATCATCGAGAAGGACTACTACGTCACAGAAGTGTTGCGTATTGTCGCCGCGACCGCTGGCGACCAAGTCATCTTCAAAGGCGGCACCAGCCTCTCCAAAGGATGGAACCTGATTCAGCGATTCTCGGAAGACATCGACATCTTCCTTGACCCGCTGGCGTTCGAGCCGGCATTAAGCAAGCGCGGCATCGATCGTGAACTGAAGAGGCTCCGCGACGCCGTCGCGGCCCATCCCGCACTAGAGTTCCTGCCCGGAGAGAGCCAAACCATCGGCGGTTTCGGGCGCAATGACCGCTTCTCTTACGAGCAACTTTATGGCGGTCGCGGCGAGGTCGCCAACCGCGTACTGCTTGAGGCCGGGGCTGCAAGCGGCCGCGAACCCACCGCCCATGTCGAACTGCGCTCCTACCTAAGCCAGTTCCTCACGGAAACAGGCGTCACACTTGGAGCCGAGGACGAGGGTTCGTTTCAGATGCGCTTGCTCCACTTCCGGCGAACCTTTGTAGAGAAAATGTTCGCCATTCATAGCAAAGTCGAGATGCTCAAGCGCGACGGACGCCCGCTCGGCACCTACGCCCGCCACTATTACGATCTCTTTCAACTTTCCCAACGGCCCGAGGTCGTTGATATGCTCCGGTCCACCGAATACGAGGAAATCAAAGAGGATTACGACCTCATCAGCCGGACTCATTTTCCTGGCAGCTACTTTTTCCCTAACCGGATGAGCTTCGCCAACAGCGATGCACTCTTTCCCAAACAGCAGCTCCTCTCGGATATCGCCCGCGAATATGAGGGTCAGTGCGAGGTTCTTTGCTTCGGTGAGTACCCGTCATGGGACACTGTGCAAGCTCGATTCGTCGAGCTACAGGAACTTCTGTAAGGTGAACACAGAGAGGAATTCATCCATGATCGAGATCAAAGGCTTCGACGAACTGAGCAAGAAGTTGGAAGACCTGGCTGAGAAGGCCGAATCAATTCACGGCACGCAAGAAGTCCCGCTGAGCGAATTGCTCACGCCTGGTTTTTTGGCAAAGCACACCCGGTTCCTTTCGGAAGATGAAATGTTCGAAGCGAGCGGCTTCAAGGTAGAGACGGCTGAAGATTTCGCAAACATCCCGGATGAGGAATGGGACAACTTCATTCAGCAAAACACTCCGTTCGCGTCCTGGAGCGATATGCTCTCGGCGGCAGGAACGGAATGGACCCAGAAGAAGCTTGGATTGGGCGAAGATGAAGCTTAGCCGCAGCCCGAGAAGGAACGCTTAAGCAAGCGCACGCTTCATGCTCGGGGAAACGCTGTAGACATGCTTATCCGACAGCGTATTGGAAACTTTCAACCAGTTGCGTGAAGCGAACAAGTCAAGCAGATTGTCCACAACAAACGGAGCTATCTGCGTCGTTTCCGTGATCTCTGAAGCAGATTCCAGACCTTCATTGAGGATCACTAAGGCGACCTTCCGAATGATTTCTTCGATCTGAGGCATGTTCGCTCTCGCGAAAACCATAAAGCCGTTCAACGTTGGCTGGATGACTCCTATTCCTCGCGGCAAGCCGCCCATCAATCGTTTGATCTTGATATATCCCTGTTGTTCCAGAATTTCCAGCGAGTCAAGGAATGACTCCTGGGACATATCCTCCAGCTTCAACGAAAACTGTTCCGGGCTCCAAATCGGGCGGTTTCGTTCAATGGCATCTTCGTAGATCAACCGCAGGACTCGGGTGTCGGAGGGATGAAGGCCGGGAATCGACCGCTCTTTCAGGTAGTCCGGAGATTTTCCTAGGGCCGGTTTGTCACGATGGCCAAAGATGGCTGCCACAATTCGATCCAGTTGGTCTCCGTAATCATTCAAATCTGGAATGGGCTCCCAAACGAGAGAGCGCAACGCTTCTGGAACCTCTGCTTTGTCCAAGACGATCGGTATGACCTTGGTCTGACGCGTGATTCGATTAACAATGGCCGTATTAAGTTCTTGCCGCACCCATGGTTTGGTGACACTTACCGCGGAGATCACAATCAGGACCGCTTCGGCTCCCTTAAGGCCTTCCTCGAAAAGCTTATCGACCAAACTATCTCCCGGCAGTATTTCCCATTTGTCCAGCCAGACATCGACTCCTTTCAAACGCAGAGAAGTCGCAAAAGGAATTACGAATCGCTGTTTATCTTCGCTCGCGTGGCTGAGAAACACCTTCGGTGCTAGCAGATTGGCCTCGATCATGAAAGAACACCATCCTCACCGCAGATTAGCCCAAGCCCCGCTTCTCCTGTATTGGTCGCGCCGGCAACTTAAGTCGTCAGATTGAGATTACAGAGAATCCAGAAACTTCATCAGTTGGGTGTCATCGCGCCACCGATTTTTCCCGCGCATCGGGCTGAGCGTGTTGAGCTGCTTGCGAAACCGTTCCGGCGTCAAGGCACGATACCGCCCTGTCGCTCTTAGATCACTCATCCCCATGTAGGCAGCGAGAGCGGGAAGCATGCGATTGAGGTCTGCGCCGCGTTTGTACCACGCTGTCAGGCGATGCACGGCAAAGGTATGGCGCAGGTCGTGCAGGCGCGGCTGATAACGGGACCCATCAGTACGCACCACCTCAGCCACCCTGCGAAGCCGCTCAAACGTCTTCTGCACCGTGTGGTCGTTCAGCTTCTCCCCGTTGACCGTTAGAAAGAATTGCGGGTCGATCATCGTGCCCTTACGGTGCACATTCTTGTGATAGCGACGCAGGATCTCCAGCAGATCGGGGGCAATCGGAATCTCGCGTGTTCGCTCGAAACGACCGTTGCGAATGGTGATGCGACGCTTCCGAAAATCAATGTCGCTTCGTTCCAACCTCAGCGCCTCTCCCAACAGCACGCCGGTTCCGTACAGAAACAGCAGAAGCGTGCGGAACGTCCGCGCGGTAAAAATGGACATGAATCCGCGTTGCGTCTTGCTAGTGGACACTAGGAGCTGATGCAGTTCGGCGCGCGAGTAGATGTAGCGGACGAAGGTCTGTGGCAGAGGCCGGCAGCGCGGAGGGAGCGGCAAACCACTGATCTCCTGGTGCGCGACCCAGTACAGGAAAAATTGGTGGAGTACGCCATATTTGTGCCCCCACATCCGGGAGACCAGTCCATCGCCGAGGAACGACTCCGCATGATGCACCCGGATGAGGGGCAGCGGGAGGTTTCCCACTTCCTTACCAAAGCAACGGAGAATCTGCGCCCCCTTGATCCACTCCACGCCTTGCATCCGTTTCGCCTTGATATAGAGGCGAATGCCTTCGCCTAGTTTCATCGCAACCCCGTGAGGCCGAACGCGGCAACCTGACGTAAGCCATATCCGTCATGTTTGGCATAGATGCCAATGGAGTTCGTATCATGGTGCCCGAGATACTCTGCGATATCGCTGAGAGAAGCGCCCTTTTTCAGCAAACGCGTCGCGCAAGCGTGACGCAGGGAATGCGGGCCAATGTGCTCCAAATCGAGGCCAAGGGTGCGCAATCGTTTCCCAACAGTCTGCCAGACAACCGCTGAGGAGAGTGGACCATAGGGACGCATCAGCGACAGAAAGAGATGGCTAGAGCTGTTTCGCACTCTACCGAAGCGAAGATACGCAAGAATCGCCTCGCCGACTTCATACTGGAGCGGGTACTGTTGCATACCCCCGCGCTTCGCTCGTCGAACAGTGAACACTTCGTTGCGCCAGTCGAAGTCTTTCAACCGCAAGTCGCGGATTTCACTGCTGCGCAGGCCATAGATCGTCAGGAGCAGCAGGATGGCTTTCGCACGCAGTTGTTCAGGCTCCGGCCCGTCGGCCAGTTTCAAGAGTTGGCTCACGTGTCGCCACGCGGGGCCCTTGGGGTGCGGGTGATACTTCGGGACACGCGGGCTGCGAATGCCGAGTGGCAGGTTGGGCGGGCACCAGCCTTGTGTCTCGGCATATTGGAAAAAGCTGCGCATCGCCTGGGACTGGGAAGCCATCACCTCCGGCTTCAACCCGGAGTTTCGTCTGCTGTCCAGGTACGTCTCGATTTCGCGTAAGGAAACGGTACGCAATTCGCCGCCCTGTGCCGCCAGCCATGTCAGGAAGTGCTGGGCGCGGTTACAGTACCCATTGATCGTGGCTTGTGCCAAACCTCGGGTGACACGCATGGCTTCGGTGAACGCAGCGATCTCGTTCTGATAAGGAAGAACGCGAGGAGCCAGCTTTCCATGGAAGCGCAGCCACGGGCGCGCGACGACCAGGAAGGATTCAGCGCGTCGCGACTGCGAGGCGATATCATCGCCCTCCCTTTGTTGCATAGCAGACCACGCAGCTGCGGCTTGGCGCAGCTCTGCCATGCCGATCACACGCAATTCGTTCAGTGCAAGAAACTGCACAATCGGCACCAGCAGATTCGCCACACGGTACAACGAGCTATAGCCGTACTCTTGGCGGTGCAAATATCGTAAGTAGTCTTCCCGTTCCGTCAAGAGCGGTACCTGCTGATGAAGCGCGATCTGTTCCGAACGAGTAAAGATGCGTTCAATCATGCACCCTCGTTTCGGCTGCCCCAACTCGCAGCGGCCTGTCGTTTACCCGGTCGAGTTGTTCCAGAAATCGCATCAGTTCCGTGTCATCCCGCCAGTGGCGCTTTCTCCGCCCTGGACTAAGCAGTTTGAGTTGAGCGCGAAATCGTTCCGGTGTCAGCGCTAAATAGCGCGTCGTGGAACCTAACCCAATCTGGCCCATGTACGCTGCAAGGGCCGGCAGCATCCGGTTGAGGTCCGCTCCATGGCGCAGCCATACAGTAATGCGATGGACTGCGAAAGTAGGCCGCAGATCATGAATGCGCGGCTGGTAGTACGCACCATCGTTGCGGCGGATCCCGGAAAGCAATCGAATGCGTTTGAAGGTGCCATAGAGAGTATTCGGATTGAGGGCTTCGCCCTTTTTATTCACGAAGAAGTGCTCACTCGACGTCTTCTTACGCTGACGCATGCGCTGATATCTGGTCAAAGCACGAACGATGTCATCGCCAATCGGCAACGTACGCGGACGATTGCCCGCTGGCCCACGCACGATGATCGTTCCTCGCCGCAGATCGACATCATCAAGCAGCAATCTCTGGGCCTCGCCGACGAGCACACCTGTTCCATAGAGCAGGATCAGCAGCGTACGCAATGTCTCCCCGTCGATGCGGCACCAGAGAGCTTGTTGGCTGGCACGCACCGTGCGCAACAGAGTGCGTATTTCTACTCGGGTATAGATATAGGGAACGAAGGCGCGGGAACGATCTTTGCGCTTGCTGGGCATGGGAGCACGTTGAATCTCGCCTCGCTTCACCCAGAAGTCGAAGAACCGGTGGAGCGCGTGATACTTCGCTTCCCAGGAGACCGGCGACGAAGAGATCTGGTGAAGCCATGCCGCGATTTGATGCGGCGCAATCCTCTGGAGTGCAAGGTCTCCAGCTCGCTCGCCGAGCGTCACGAGATCTTTGTGGCTCGGATCGAGAGCCCCGGCGCCAGCGCGTCTTTGCTGGACGTAAATCTGAACTGCCTCCGAGAGCGTCAGCATATCCCCGTCAAACGAAACGCGGCTACCGCCCGCAGGGCCTTTTGATCGTGCTTGGCATAAATGCCGACCGACTGGAGGTTGCGATGCCCTAGAAACTCCGCAATCTCTTGTAGGGAGTGCCCCTTTTTTAAAAGATAAGTCGCGCACGCATGACGCAGCGCATGTGGCCCGCGATGCTTTGTTTCCAGCCCCATCTCCTCCATTCGCTTCGCCACCACGAGCCACATTCCAGCAGCACCGATGGCGCGATAGGGAAGGTGGAGGGTTACGAAGACTTGGCGGCAGGAGCATCGGGGACGCCCATAGCGCAGATAAGCGAGGATGGCTTCGCCGACCTCATATTGGATCGGGTATTGCTGGACGCCGCCGCCCTTCGCCCGGCGGACGGTGAAGGTCTCGCTCCGCCAGTCGAAGTCTTCCAAACGTAATCGTGCGACCTCGCTGCTTCGCAAGGCATAGATGGCATACAGCAGAAGCATCGCCTTGGCACGCAACGCTTCCACGGTCTTGCCGTTGACGGAACGGATCAGCCTGCGCACCTCCGCCCACTTCGGCCCTTTGGGCATCGTCGTCTGCGCCGGAACACGGGGGCTGCGGATGCGGTCGGCGGTGCCCGTTGCGCACCAGCCCTGGCTCTCGGCATATGCAAAGAAGGACCGAAGCGCTTGGCACTGCGTGGCCAGGGTCGCCGCCGTCCATCCCTCTGTACGCTTCAGGCGAACGAATGCGTTCGCCTCTTCGCCGGTCAGTTGGGAGAGATGGTTGCCGCGCTCTGCCGCCCACCGCAGGAAGTTGTAGGTTCTGTCGGAGTAACTCTTGACGGTTGCCGCAGCGAGTCCACGCTGTCCAGTCAGTGCTTTGGTGAACTGCTCCAGGGGCGCGTCGAACCAGTCTGCCGGAGCCATCGGGAGCACAAGCATGCCATGGAAGCTCAGCCACTGTTTTGCGAAGCGAACGAAATAGCTGGCCGTCGCTCCGGGAAGGGTGCCTCGCCGTTCCGGCCCGGTGTATTCTTTCCAGCGTTCGCCCGCCGCTTCAATCTCTATTAGCTCCACCATACGCAGGCTAGTCAGCTCCATGGTGCGCACAATATGAAGCAGGTAGGCCGCAGCCGAGCGAACACGATCCGCGCCGAGACCCTTCTGCAATAGGTGATTGAGATACTGCTCGCGCTCAACCAAAAGAGGCGCTGTGTAGTGACGCAGATGCACGCTGGGAGAAGCGGTAATACGTTCGATCAATCGTCTGCCCTCATCTTGCCGGTGCAAGATCAGATTACCTGCGGGGAGAAGAAGGGAAGCAAACTACTACAACGCCGGAAGCCCAGCTTGGATCGTCATCTCGCCTTCATCGTGCGGCGCTGATGGAAGTTGGTGGAAGCGGGGGAGTCGAACCTGTTCCACAACCTGAAATCTGTAACTTACACATTTGAAAAGATGGAAGCCCCCCGCAGGGCCTTTCCCCTTAGCTTCCGAAAAAAGATTCGATTGGTTTTTTGTAGAGCTTGGCTAATTGAATCAGCTCCATGAGATCTATGCGGCGGTCGCCGGTTTCACACTTTGATAGGAACGAGTGCGACATGCCCAGGTGTTCGGAAACCTCGCGTTGGCTGAGGCCGATTTCTTCTCTTGCGTTTATCAAACGCCGAAGCACATCATCGTATATTCCTTGGTACGGAGCGGTCCTGGCCTTTCGCGACTTTCGAGTTTCGGCTTCGGCACGCTGCTTCACAACTTAAGTTTGTGGAAGCCTTGACGAATCCCCTAATAAGGGGCATCTTGGAGAAGTCGTGGATGGTTCGATGGGAGTCGGAATGGGAAGCGAAGGACCAACCGAGTGTTCAACCCTCAGCGGCAAGACAATTAAGACGCTCAACATCTTCCCTGCCACAACGAATGGCACCGAGATCCAGATCGACTTCACCGACGGCACTAGCTTCAACTGTCTGGTTTCGAATCGGACCGAAATAGAGGCAAACCTCTCCGTGTGCGGAGCCGGAGAGCCGCAAATGCTAGAACAGTACCTCTCCAAATAGTTCTCAGAAATCCCCTCGATTCGCCGTCCCATCATTACCCGCAGGAATAGTGCTCTTCCAAGAAGTGATTGGACGCGGAGCCTTTTCCGCTTCTACGTTTGCGCCATACCCCGACGAACTTGAGTCGGATGGAGGTGCAAACATGAAGACGCTTCATCGTGCAGCCCGAGTTGAGAGGCCGAATCATCGGCCTTCCTTCTCGGGCTTCTTACTGCTCACACTTCTCCTGTTTCCACTGGCAGCCCACGCGCAAAGCGGGAGTTCGCCTTTTGACACGGGTCTCACATCCATTCAGACCCTCTTCACCGGGACGATTGCCAAGGTGAGCAGTCTGATTGCGATTGTGTTGGGCGGGTA
>NZ_JBMHYI010000044.1:0-10705 GCF_058498515.1 Bryocella sp. | reverse complement strand
AAAAAGGGGTGCGGAGGCGTAGGCTTAAGGGCGAGCGCACGTTGCTGTTGGGGAACCATATGAAACACAGCCCCTTAGCTCGCCTCCGGCCCCCTTGCTGTCTTCCCATCGACGCACAGGCGGTGTGCGGCCACGATCCAAAGCCCCTTCCAAAATCTTATCCAGGCGGTGCGCGATGAAGCCGCCGTTACGCACGAAGTCCGTTGGGACGAAGGTCTCGGAGGCGGAGTTCGCGTTGCTGGAGGAACGTGCGCGTGGTGCCGGGATGCGGTTGGCGGAGTGGGTTCGGGAGGCGTTGCTGTCGGCGCCGGTGGAGTCCGGTGTGGACTCCGGCGAGGTTGCTGTGGGCGAAGTCCTGGCCCTGCGGTCGCTGCTGTTGAACCTGCACTTCCGGGCGGCGAAGGGTGAAGCGATCCCGGAGCCGGAGATGCGTGGGCTGATCGAGCGGGCCGACGAGACGAAGATGCAGCGGGCGCGGGAGCGTCTGGAGGCCGTCCGTGCGGCGGCAAAAGCGGCCCAGCCGGAGCCGGAAACGACACAGGAAACGAGCGCGGAAACCGAACCAGAGGAGGTCTAGTTATGGCGGAATGGGGACGCAAGGAGTACTCGAAAAAGTGGCCGAGCCGGAGGCCGGTGTGGGGTTGGACGGCGATCTTGTTGACCGGCGTTTTCTTCTTCGGGGTGTTCTGCCTGGACTACTCGCGGGGGTGGACGGCGGCGGAGCGGCTGTACCTGATGGACTACCTGAAGAGCGGAGCGCGGGGCCAGGGCGGAGCGGGGATGCAGTCGAAGTACACGATGCTGGAGGGCGTGACGGCGAAGGGCAGTCCGGTGTTCCTTCTGGGCGACCAGGTGGAGCGCGTGGCGGACGTGGATGGGAAGCCGGGATACCGTCTGACGGACGAGGGAGTGAAGGCCGGACTGGTGCGGCTGGAGTGGGTGACGGGGCAGTATAACGACCGTGGGATGCACACGCTGCTGGGCCGTTGGGTGTTCAAGCATGACGACATCTGGGGCTATATGGCGAGGCCTTTTTACTTCTCTCTGGCGTTCCTGGTGGTGGCGATGTTCGTGGCGGTTCCGAAGGACCGGGCGCGTCGGATGCTGTACAAGCATGGCCGCAGGTTGCGCGGGCCGGAGCTGGTGACGACGACGGAGTTCAACGAGAAGCTGGGTAAGTCGAAGGGGTTGCGGGTGCATCTGCCGGACGGTGTGGCGTTCATCAACGAAGAGCAGACGTGGTGGGACAAGACCTTCCATAAAGACCTTAGCCGCTGGGCTCGTATCCCGCGCGACCGCGAGGCGACGCACTTCCTGATCGTGGGCGACAGCGGCACGGGCAAATCAGCGGCGATAAGACAGCTTCTCTCGCAGGTGTGGGAGCGCGGCGAAGCGGCCATCGTGTACGACCCGGCGATGGAGTATCTGCCGCAGTTTTACAACGAGGGGCGGGGCGATGTGATCCTGAATCCGATGGACGCGCGGTGTCCCTTCTGGTCGCCGGGGGATGAGGTTCCGCACGAAGCAGAGGCTCTAACCTTAGCCGCTTCTCTGTTCCCGGATCAGGGCCGGGAGAACCGGTTCTTCGTCGAAGCTCCGAGGAAAATCTTCGCGCATCTGCTGAACCTCAAGCCGACGCCGGAGGAGCTGACGTACTGGATGTGCAACGCGGAAGAGATCGACAAACGGGTGGAAGGGACGGAGCTTGCGGCGATGATCGACCGCCACGCAGCGGCGCAAAGGTCAGGCGTTTTAGGGTCGCTAAACATGGTGGCGGATGCGTTCAAGCTGCTGCCTAAAGAGAGTGAAACGAAGCAGCGTTGGAGCACGGTGGAGTGGGCGAAGGAGCGCAAGGGATGGGTGTTCCTGACGTCGAAACCGACCATGCGGGAGAGAATGCGGCCACTGATGAGCCTATGGCTCGACCTGCTTGTGTTGCGTCTGATGAACGACGACACGGTGCGGAGAAAGACGTGGTTCGTGTTGGACGAGCTTGCGAGTCTGCAACGTCTTCCGCAGCTCACGACGGCTGTCACGGAGAACCGCAAATCCGATAATCCGATGGTGCTGGGCTTCCAGGGCAAGGCGCAGGTGGAGGCGTTGTACGGCCACGTTGCGGAGGCGATGTTGAGCCAACCGGCGACGAAGATCTTCCTCAAAACGAGTGAGCCGAATGCGTCGGAGTGGATCTCGAAGGCTATCGGCGAGGTGGAGATCGAGCGGTTCCGTGAGTCGCGGACGGTGGGCAAGTTCCCTCGCAACTCGGAGAACGAGTCGCGGGACATCACGCGAGAGCCGCTGGTGATGGCATCGGAAGTAGGTGGCCTTGATCCGTTGCACGGCTACTTGAAGCACGGCAATCTCGTTCTGCGAATGCGCTTCCCGTACCTGGAGCTGAAGGCGAATGCGGAGAAGTTCATCGAGCGGAAGACGACGGCGGCGGCGGTAACGCCGGTCGCAAAGCCAGCGCCGAAGCTGGTTGCAAAGCCCGCGAGTGTTGCCGTGGCGGCACCGGCAGAGGCGGTGCAGGTGGCATCGGCGAAGAAGCCGCCGAAGGCTGCTAAAGAACAACAGCAGGAGCCGGTGAAGGTGAACGAGCAGACGCCTTACTTCGAGTAGACAAACATGGTGACGATCTCCAAACCGATCTCTGCGGGGCAGGCTCAGGCGTACCACAAGGAAGAGTTCGCCAACGCCAAAGAGAACTACTACACGGAGTCCGCGAGTGTGCGCGGCGAGTGGCAGGGCCAGCTTGCGGAGCGGTGGGGCTTGCATGGCGAGGTGAACGAGCAGCAGTTCGCACGCCTGTCCGAGGGCCAGCATCCAGAGACGGGTGAGCAGTTGGTGCGGCATCAGACGGCACGGGAGTATGAGAACGAGCGCGGCGTGACCGTCCACTCGATGGAGCATCGGGCCGGTTGGGATGCGACGTTCAGCGCACCGAAGTCTGTGTCTCTGACGGCGTTGGTTGGCGGCGATGATCGCATCCGAGAGGCGCACAGGGAGAGCGTGAAGGTCGCGCTCGATGAGATGGAGAAGTATGTGCAGGGGCGGATCGGCGGCAATGCACCGGCGGAGACAACCGGCGCGTGGGCCGTTGCCAAGTTCGAGCATGACAGCAGCCGACCGGTGGACGGCTACGCCGCGCCGCAGCTTCACACGCATGTGGTGGTCTTCAACGTGACCGAAACCGCCGATGGAAACACGCGGGCGTTGCAGCCGCAGGAACTCTATAAAACGCAGCAGTACGCGACGGCGGTCTATCGTTCGGAGCTTGCGGTGCAGTTGCAGCGGATGGGTTACGAGATCGAGCGCGGCGAACATGGCCAGCCGGAGATCAAGGGATACAGCCGCGAGTACCTGGAGGCATCGAGTCCGCGGCGTCAGCAGATCGAAGCGCACATGGCGGCGGAGGGCCGCACGGGGGCCGGGGCCGCGCAGATCGCGGCGCACCAGACACGCGATGCGAAGGAACCGCTGTCGCACGATGAGGTGAGGGCGCAGCATCAGAAGATGGCCGTCGAGTACGGCCAGCAGCCGCAGCGAGTGCTTACGGAGGCCGCGCAGCGGCCAGGTGTGGAGCTGAGGCCGGAGGCAGCGAGGACCGCCGCCGAGGAAGGCATGAGCTACGCCCGCGAACGTGGCATGGAGCGCGAGGCCGTGACGGATGAAAGAAGCCTCATGCGCGATGCGCTGAAACACACGATGGGCGATGCCCGGTTGCCGGAGTTGCGGGCCGAGTTCGACAAGCGTGTGCAGTCTTCGGAGCTGATCGAGGTGCCACGTCGAGAGGGGCTTGCGGGCCGTGCGTTCACGACCGGCGAGATGCAGGGTTACGAGCGTGAGCTGATCGACCGGATGAAGATGGGCCAGGGCAATCGTGATGTGTTGGCCGATGGCAACGTGCGGCAGCAGACGATGGAGCAGCATCCGCATCTGAGCTTGAGCCAGCGGAACGCCGTCGATACGGTGTTGACGAGCCGCGATCAGATGATGGCGCTAGAGGGCGTTGCCGGGGCCGGGAAAACAACTTCTTTAGCCGCCGTTCGTGAAGCCGCTGTCCATGCGGGCTACGAGGTCGAAGGGCTTGCGCCGACATCGAGGGCCGCGCAGAAGCTAGGCGAGGCGGGCATGGAGACGCAGACGTTGCAGAAGCATCTTGCGCGTGGAGAGCAGCCCGACGACGGCCAGAAGAAACTCTATGTAGTCGATGAATCGAGCATGGCAAGCACCAAGCAGATGCACACGTTCGTCGAGCGGCTAAATGAAAATGATCGTGTTCTCTTCGTCGGCGATACGCGGCAGCATGAGGCGGTGGAGGCCGGGAGGCCCTACGCGCAGTTGCAGGAGGCGGGGCTCCGCACGGCGAATCTTGATGAGATCATCCGGCAGAAAGACCCGGCGTTGAAGGAGGTCGTCGAGCAGCTTGCGCGGGGCGAGGTGAAGGAAGCGATCGGCAATCTTAACCAGCAGGGCCGGGTGCATGAGATCGGCGACCGATCAGAGCGCATCGCCGAAATCGCGCGGGAGTATGTGCGTTCGCCGGAGAATACGCTGGTCGTCTCGCCCGACAATGAATCGCGCCGCGAGATCAACAGCCACATCCATCGAGCGATGCAGGAGACCGGCCAGGTCAAACCCGAAGAGCATCGCGTGGAGCTGCTGTACGCGCGGCAGGACATCACGGGGGCCGACCGGCAACACGCGCAGAACTACGAGCAGGGCGACGTGATCCGCTACTCGAAAGGGTCGAAGCCGCTGGGCATCGAGGCCGGAGAGTATGCGCGGGTCGAGCGCACCGACCGCGAGAGCAACACCGTTACCGTCACTCGAAAGAGCGGCGAGGAACTGAGCTACGACCCGCGCCGCTTGCAGGGCGTGACCGTCTACCGCGACACGGAGCGCCGCTTCGCCGAGGGCGACCGGGTGCAGATGACCGCGCCGTATCACGATCAGAAGCTAGCGAACCGTGAGCTGGGAACGGTCGATAAGATCGACGGCGACGGCAATCTCAAACTCCGCATGGACTCAGGCCGCGAGGTCGAGTTCAACGTCAAGCAGCATCCGCATCTGGACTACGGCTATGCGGTGACGAGCCATAGCAGCCAGGGCCAGACCGCCGACCGTGTGCTGATCCACGTTGACTCTTCACAGTCGCACGGCGAGCTGCTGAATAGCCGCATGGCCTATGTGTCCGTCTCGCGGGCGGAGTTCGATGTGCAGATGTACACGAACGACGCGAAGACGCTGGGGCAGGAACTCAGCCGGGACGTGTCGCATCCATCGGCGATCCAGAATGCGCCGATGCAGCAGCAGACGCCGACCCAGCCGGACGCAGCGCAAAAGATCGAACAACCGCAGCCAGTGGGCATGGAGATGGATCAGGGCATGAGCATGGGCCGCTAGCGCGTACCCGCATCTCCAGCGTCCGTAAAGGCTCTGCGCTGCGCTCCGACCGCTACGCGGCGCGCAAAATCGCGCGGCCTTGACTGATGCCGGAGCTGCTAGTGGTTGCTGGTTATGAGAAGAATGTCTTCTTCTCATGTGTCCAAAAACACATGAAAGAACCGACTAGCTGGCCTCGGCATGGGTGGTGCCAGCGAGTGAGTTAATCAGGCGGATCACTGCCCGCTGATCCTTCGTCGGCAGGGCTTCCATCTTCTGAAACCTCTTCCAAAGCCGCTTCTTCTCTGGGCTGGTGTCGCCGTTCGACTGTGCGGCCTTCAATCCCAGAAGCTCATCGGTAGAGACAACGAGGACACGCGCCAGCGGAATGATGATCGACGACGGGGGCAGTTCCGCGTTCGTCTCGTAGTGGGAGATGACCCGTTGGGTCGTTCCCAGGGCTTCGGCGAGCTGGGCCTGAGTTAAGCCGCGCGTCTTCCTGAGTGCGAGGAGGCGCTTGCCGAATGCGGTCTGTGGTTCCTTCTTAGCGGGCATGACAAGACGGATTTTAGAGTCCACTTCTGAGTCTCCTGCGAAGCTATCGGGTGGATATACATGGTGTGTATATAATCAGGCACGGCAAGAAAAATCACAAAAGGCGCAAAAAGCCCTTGACAGGTTTTTAAGCGGAGGCTGAAAAATGGCGAGAATCCCGGAGGATGAGGTCGAGCGGCTGAAACGGGAGGTGTCCGTGCAGCGGTTGGCCGAGGCGCGAGGGATCAAGCTCGTTAGGCATGGGGCGAACCTGCTGGGCAAGTGTCCGTTCCATGACGATAAAACTCCGTCGCTGGTCATCACTCCGGCGAAGAACCTATGGAACTGCCTCGGAGCTTGCAACACGGGCGGGAGCTGCATCGACTGGGTGATGCGGGCGAACGGCGTGAGCTTCCGCCATGCGGTCGAGCTGCTGAGGGCCGACCATCTTCCGTTAGCCCGCCCTGTCCTGGAGTCGCGCCGTGCTGCCCTGCCGAAGGTCGGCACCGTGCGGAAGCTCCCGCCGCCCGTCGCGCGTGAAGCGGACGACCGGGTGCTGTTGATGCAGGTTGCGGACTACTACACGGAGACGCTGAAACAGTCGCCCGAAGCCATGAAGTATCTGTCCTCTCGCGGCCTCACGTCGCCGGAGATGATCGACCGGTTCAAGCTGGGCTTCGCCAACCGGACGCTGGGGCTGCGTCTGCCGGCGAAGAACCGCGCCGCCGGCGCGGAGATGCGTGGCCGGCTGCAGCAGCTTGGCGTGATGCGCGAGAGCGGCCATGAACACTTCAATGGATCAGTGGTGATCCCCGTCTTCAATGGTTCCGGCGAGATCGTCGAGATGTATGGCCGGAAGATCACGCCGAACCTCCGCGAAGGAACGCCCGACCATCTGTATCTGCCCGGAGCGCATCGGGGCGTGTGGAACGAGGAGGCGTTCGGCGCGTCGAAGGAGATCGTGCTGTGCGAGTCGCTGATCGACGCGCTTAGCTTCTGGAATGCTGGCATCCGCAACGTGACGGCCAGCTACGGCGTGAACGGCTTCACAGACGACCATCGCGCGGCCTTGAACAAGCACTGCACGGAGCGCGTGTACATCGCCTATGACCGCGACGAGGCGGGCGACAAAGCCGCCGCCGCGCTTGCCCTGGAGCTGATGGAGATGGGCATCGAGTGCTTCCGTGTGTTGTTCCCGAAAGGCATGGACGCGAACGAATACTCGCTCAAAGTGCAGCCAGCAGCGAAGAGCCTTGCGGTGTTGCTCAACAAAGCCGAGTGGCTGGGCAAGGGCAAACGGCCAGAGCCGCGCAGCATGGAGCCGCTGATGGAGCTGGTCATCGAGGCCGAGCCAGATGCGGAGCCGGTGATCGAAGATGACCCAGAGCCAGCGACTAAAGAAGAACGAATCGACGAAGAATCCATCATGGCCGAGATCGAGGCCGAGCTAGAGATAGCCGCCGATCCCATCGACCAAGAGCCAATCGAAGAAGAGCCAGCCCCCGCAGCATCCCCCGCCGACATCCCCAATCATGTTCTTCCCTTAGCCGCCGAGCCGGAGCCAATCGCGCCGATGGAGCCAACGGCAGCGCCCGCTCCCGTCATCGACGTGCCGGTGGAGATGCGCGGCGAAGACATCTTCCTCATGCAGGGCGACCGCCGCTATCGCATCCGTGGCCTCAATAAAAACATGAGCTACGAGCTGCTGAAAGTGAACGTCCTCGTCTCCGGCCATACGCCGCGCGGCGAGTCCGCCTTCCACGTCGACACGCTCGACCTGTACTCCGCGCGGCAGCGCGGCGTGTTCACGAAGCAAGCGTCCGAAGAGCTGGTCATCAAGGAAGAGGTCGTGCGCCGCGATCTTGGCCGGGTGCTGTTGAAGCTGGAGGAGCTGCAAGACGAGCAGATCAAACAGGCCCTTGCCCCGAAGGAAGAGGTCGTCACGATCAGCGACGAGGACCGGGCCGACGCGATGGAGCTGCTGCGCGATCCCCGGTTGCTGGAGCGCATCGTCGAGGACTTCGCCCGATGCGGTGTCGTTGGCGAGGAGACGAACAAGCTCGTCGGCTATCTGGGCGTGGTGTCGCGGCATCTGGAATCGCCGCTTGCCGTGATCGTGCAGTCGTCCTCCGCAGCCGGTAAAAGCTCGCTCATGGAAGCCGTCCTCGCGTTCCTGCCCGACGAGCAACGGGTGCAATACTCCGCCATGACCGGCCAGTCCCTCTTCTACATGGGCGAAACCGACCTCAAGCATAAGGTGCTTGCCATCGTCGAAGAGGAGGGCGCACACAGCGCGTCCTACGCGCTCAAGCTCTTGCAGTCGGAGGGCGTGTTGACCATCGCCAGCACCGGCAAAGACCCGAACTCCGGTCGCCACATCACGCACCAGTACCGGGTCGAAGGCCCGGTGATGATCTTCTTAACGACCACGGCAATCCAGTTGGACGAGGAGCTGCTGAACCGCTGCCTGGTGCTCTCCGTGAATGAAGAGCGCGAACAGACTCAGGCCATCCATCGGGTGCAGCGCGAGGGGCAGACGCTTGAAGGCTTGCTCAAACGGCGCGACCGCGATGCGATCCTCGCCGTGCATCGGAACGCGCAGCGTCTCTTGAAGCCCGTCTCCGTCGTCAATCCCTACGCGCGAGAGCTGACCTTCCACGACGGCCAGACCCGGACGCGGCGCGACCATACGAAGTACCTCACGATGATCCGCAGCATCGCCCTCCTGCACCAGTGGCAGCGGCCACGGAAGACGGTCGATCATCGAGGCCGCGCGGTCGAGTACATCGAGGTCGCAATCTCAGACATCGCCATGGCGAACCGGCTGGCGCATGAAGTCCTGGGCCGGTCGCTCGACGAGCTGCCGCCGCAGACGCGGCGGTTGCTTCTCGCCGTCGATGAGATGGTCACAGCCGAGTGCCAGCGGCAGAAGATGGAGCGGGCCGACTACCGCTTCTCGCGGCGCGACGTGCGGGCGTACACGGGCTGGGGCGATACGCAGATCAAAATCCATCTGCACCGGCTGGAGGAGCTGGAGTACCTGTTGATCCATCGCGGCGGCCGAGGTCAGAGCATCGTCTACGAGCTGATGTTCACGCGGCCGTCGGACGGCGGGAAGCCGGTGTTGGGAGGGCTGATCGATATCGAGAAGTTGGGAAAAAAATGAGTACGACGAAAAGAAGTCGGGGCAAACAGCCTAGCGGTCGGGGTCAAGTCGGCCCCAAGTCGGCGGGGTGTCGGAGTCGCTAAAAGCCCCTTCCGAGCAATGTCCATGCGGGTTATAGAGCGACCCGCGAACGAAGGCGAAAAAACACATACCCGGAGGGCCGTGAAAAAGCCCTCTGTCCTAACGATAGAAAGGAGATGCAGCGATGGCACTTGTCACCAAAACCCGCAAACCCGAAGTCCTTCCCGCAACGCAACTGGAGGCGATGATGCGCGATCATCTTCACGCGCTGGCCGTGCAGAACTACTCCGTCCACACCGTCCAAAACCGGCGAGTCCATATCGGCTTCTTCATCCAGTGGTGCAAGGTGCGCGGGCTGTCGGAGCCGGTCGAAGTGACCCGGCCCGTGCTGGAACGGTATCAGCGGCATCTCTTCCACTACCGCAAAAAGAACGGGGAGCCGCTGAGCTTCCGGTCGCAGCACTCCTGCCTGGTCCCGCTGCGCGTGTGGTTCCGATGGATGACCCGGCAGAATCACATCCTCCACAACCCGGCCTCGGAGCTGGAGCTGCCACGGCTGGGCCGTGTGCTGCCCAAGAACATCTTCTCCGCCCATGAGGTCGAACGGATCATGCAGCTATGCGACCTGGCCGACCCTATCGGGTTGCGCGACCGGGCGGTCCTGGAGGTGCTGTACTCGACCGGCATCCGCCGTCTGGAGACGATCCAGTTGAAGCTCTACGACCTCTCGCTCGACCGTGGCCTCATCCTCGTGCGGCAGGGCAAGGGCAAGAAAGACCGCTACGTCCCCATCGGTGAGCGGGCTATCGCATGGCTTGAAAAGTACGTCCGGGAAGGCCGTCCGCAGCTTGCCATCGAGCCGGACGACATGAGCGTGTTCCTCACGGCGCAGGGTGAGCCGTTCAGCCGCGACCATCTGACGTGGACGGTGAAAGACCGGGTGGACGCCGCCAAGCTGGGCAAGACCGGCTCCTGCCATCTCTTCCGCCACACCATGGCCACGCTCATGCACGAGGGCGGCGCGGACATCCGGTATATCCAGCAGATGCTCGGCCACGAGGACATCAAAACGACCCAGATATACACGCAGGTTGCGATCCGGGCGTTGCAGCAAATCCACGCGGCGACTCATCCGGGAGCGATGCTTGAACGCGGCGAAAACCCTTCCACAAAAGCTACAAATCCCGACGCCGAACCGCTCCTCCAAATGCTCGCCGCCGACGCCGAAGACGACCGCGAATAACCACGCGCGCGCGTTCTTCTTAAGCAGTTCTTTTAGCTGCTAAAGAGGGTGCCTATCTCGCCCGGAATCCGCGCGGGAACACGCACCCAATCTCCCCACAAATCCCCCGCCGAACTCGCCCCCGCACTCCGTCCAGACCGTACAATCGAATGCAAATGCAACTCAGCTTCGACGTGCGAATCCCGGACGGTCTCTTAGCGGCAAACGCGCTGCTAAATGAAAAACCGCATCAGGGGGTTCCGAGCTGGAATCTTGCACTGCATCAGGGCATCGACGAGCGTAACTCCACGGCTGCAATAGGGATACGAGCAAGCGCGCAACTCAATCGCATCTGGCCTCGTTTCACCGGCAAAGAA
>NZ_JBMHYI010000043.1:0-158128 GCF_058498515.1 Bryocella sp. | reverse complement strand
AGGCTTCCTCTTCATCCTCATCTCCAGACCCAACTTCCATCGCGAAGTCCGCACCGCCGCGTTGATCCTGCTCGTGGGAGGGATCGTCTTCTTCGCCAGACGAAAAGGCGTGGGCAACGCCAGCCAATCTGAGAAGGCAACTTCCAACTAGTTTGCTTTGACCCGATACCACGGCTTCGGTGATTCGCCATACGTTATGCGGGAGTCTTCTCACTCGACGGCGAAGATGTTCGATGGGCATCGGATACCATTCGCTCGATGGGCCATAGCCACACTCCGAAGAGTTCCGTAAGCGCCACCACATTCTGCTTCCGGTGTCACCTCACGGCGTTTCGACGCGTTCCAGAACTGCCTTAGGGGAGGAGGCATTGGTCGCTACGCTGCCGGCGTCAACCAGCAGTTCGAACGGCTGCAGGCCTCCATGAGCGGACTTTGCCCGCTGGAGAACTTGCATCATCAGTGACGGAGTCAGAAGGAATGTGGTCGCCGCTTCGGTGCCGGCCGTATTTAGTCCACCAACGATGAGCACATGTCCGGTCGACGTCAGGTTGGGACGATACGCGATGAGGCCATAGGTATGATCCGGACCCGTGCCATAGATCATGCTTTCTCCTGGACGGGGATGCACGTTGCGTATCCCCGAAGGTTTATCGTTGCCTGCGTTGATTTCAAAGCGGAAGTTCATCTGGGGTTGAAACAGTTCGATCCATGGATTGGCTTCGACGGAGCCGATCAGGATGGCATTCCCGGTGCGAAGTTCGTCTATACGGAGATCGCGCGCATATCGGATTACCATGCGGGTTGGTACGACCTCATCCAACTGAGCGATGTGAGCGACGAAATCCAAATCAACCACGCTGGTAAAACGCCGGGCCCCCAATTTGAGAATCTCGGGAGCGCCCGGGGCAGCGTCTGCCTCAGCCTTCGCGCGATAGCTCGCGTTGATGTAATTCGCGAGCGGCAGAGGTCGATCGATTAGCCGTTGCATGATGACCAGACCGCCGTCGGAGGGGACGATAAAGGTATCGCGATCGCTGCCAAAGAGCTCCGACCAAAGGGCAGCGGAAGCAGCCTCAGGGGGAGGCGCTGTGGCGCGCTTCAGAAAGTTCATGGGATGAAAGGCAGCAACGACGAGTCCTAAGACGATGCCAACACACAGGGTAAGAACGGCTCCGTACTTGTGGAGTGTCACTCTTGCCTCAGCTGCTTTTGCACTGGTCGAGGATGGTCCAACGACTTCTGAAGCTTGGGATGGGCGAGACTCTGCGGGCATCGAACCCGTGCCAGAGCCGATCGACTTGTCATCGGAAAGTGGAGACGTGGTCTGCGGAATGCTCCGGGCCTCTGTGGATGGCTCCGTTTCGACCGGACGAGAAGAGAAGGCAGGCGCATAGCCTCCTCGAGGAATCTCCAGGCGCAATGGCTCGGATGCACCCTCCGTCGCGAAGTATTCTTCGATCCGTCTTCGCAGGGTCCGCGCATAGCTTCGAACGATGTTGTCATCGCTTGCGTCGTAGCCTTCGGCCCTGCCGAAGACGAGAATGCCAATCTGCTGTTCCGTGATTTCATCGGTGCGATCGCGGATGTGACGATCGACGATGAATAACAGGAAGTCAGCCAACAGGCGCGAACGTCCCAAGCCTCCGCTGTCGGCGATTCGACGAGCAAGCAGCCATCGCGGGTCGTCGAGATGCGCATGGATGCCGAGTTGGCGCGCGCGGATGGAACGTACCCCATCCTCCGCTTCGACCTTGGTTGTCGGCTCCAATACCTGCATCGCTGATTTGTGGCTCGTTTCCAAGGCCGACTTTAAGCGCTTCCTGTGAACGCTATGTGAACCATGCCATCCATCCACCTTGCACAGGGGTGCGCACACGTTGGCACATACGTCTTCGCCATTGAAGCCAAGGGGGATAGCTCGTCCACATTGTGTCAAATTCTTTGTCACGGAGATAACCCCTACCACCGGTTGTGCGGCTTCCAAATACTCGACTCAACCCATGACTGAATATGAGCTGAGCCGTTGGGTGGGGCACATGAAGCATTGGATCGACCAATAGGAGACAGGATGAAGACGCTATTGCTGGACTTGCCGGGGCCAACCAACCAGACGGGTTTACTACGAGCAACGAGAACCACCTGGTATCGCGCCCTGATGACCACCGTCCTTGTTGGGCTCGGACTGCTGTGGGTGCCGAGCTCGTTCGGACAGGGATTGACCGCAACCATCGCCGGTACGGCGACTGACGGCAGCGGAGCTGCGGTCGCCGGAGCGAACGTTACGATTCGGCAACTGGACACGAATGAAGCTCGAACGGCGACCACTACGAGTATTGGTTCGTATACATTTCCGGGGCTTGCGCCGGGCGGATACAGTGTGACGGTAGAAAAGCCAGGATTCAAAATCTTCCTGCAAGATCGAGTGACGCTGGTGATCGACCAAGTGGCGCAGATCGATGCGCACCTGGAAGTTGGGTCAGATCAACAGACGGTAAACGTGACGAGCGAATCTCCGGTGATCCAGACGGAGACCTCCTCGGTCGGCCTGGTGATTGACAGCGCGACGATTCAGAACACACCTCTGAATGGACACGTGAGCATTCTCGGGCTCATCAATCTCACGCCTGGTGTCCAGGATGTAGCGGCGCAGGATCAGGTTCCGGTGCGAGGCGTCACGCTCGCCTTCGGCACCAACCAGCGCAACTCCTATGGCGACGTGGGCAATACCTTCGACGGCGTAACCAATATGGAGATCGAACTCCAGCGCGCTCAGGGCGAGGTACCTTCGCTAGACGCGATCTCGGAGTTCAAGGTGATCGACCAGGGTGCTCCGGCAGAGTTCAACCAGCCCAACCAGATCATCGTAGCCAGTGCGAGCGGTGGGAACGCACTGCATGGTGAGGGCTTCGAGTTCAATCGCAGCCGTGGAACGGCCGCCAAGGCGTGGTTCAACGGCACCCACGCTGCGGCGCCCGCGCGAGCTCCTTACCAGCGTAACGAGTACGGCGGAAACCTGAGTGGGCCGATCTTTATTCCACATGTATACGACGGCCGGAACCGAAGCTTCTTCTTCGCCAGCTATGAGGGCTTCCATCTCACCCAGTCGGCGTCGATCAGCAGCACGCAACCGACTGCGGCCGAACGCATGGGCGATTTCAGCTGCTTCCTTCCAGGTGGGGCCTGCACGCCAAACGTCGTCATCAAGAACCCGTTGACCGGGCAGCCCTTTCCCGGGAATATCATCAACGTTCCGCTAAACCCCATCGATGTGCAACTGATGACCCTGCTGATGCCTCCGTCGACCACTCAGACGACCGGAGTCAACACACAAGAGCTGGTTCCGCATACGACCAACGTCAGCCGATTCAATCTGCGCCTCGACCATAAGATCAGCGACCATGACCAGATTCGAGCCACATGGCTGCGCGCCTTCTATGGGCCGTTCTCCGATGTAGGGACTTCGAGTCTGGCTGGCGGTGTGTCGCAGGATGGAGAGCACAACTCTATCTTCGTGGTGGGCTGGACGCACACCTTCTCACCGACTCTGCTGCTCGATAGCCAGATCTCGTACATGCACATGCCGCTGTATCGTGCTGGCCAGAACGACAAGACCGACTTTTCCGCGCTCATTCCCGGGCTGGGTGCGATTGCGCTCCAGGCGGCACCGACGATCAGTATCACGAATATCACCGGCATCACCGAAGGTGGCTCGAAGAACCTCGAGCAGACTTACCAGGGCAATACGTCGCTTACCAAGGTCCTTCCCAAGCATACGGTCAAGGCCGGCTTTTCCTATCTCTACAATACGTCTTGGCAGGATTCCTCGGGGCATGGATCGTTCTCTTTCAATGGCGTCTACTCGGGAAATGCGTTCGCGGACTTTTTGCTGGGCTACCCTTTGCAGACAGGCAATGCGACTCCGGAGGACTTCGTTGTTCGCTGGAACTCAAGCCAGTACGGCATGTATGTTCAGGATGACTGGAAGATACTGCGCAATCTGACATTCAACTTAGGAATTCGCTACGATCTGCAGCGATTTCACGATAACCCGTATGGCACCGAATCGCTGTTTGTCCCCAGCGTGGGTAAGGTGGTAGTGTTCGCGAGCTCCTACCCCGCAATCAGCAACCCGCTGTATATCCCGGATACGGTCCTTGCGCCGACGGTGGGTCTGCCATCCAAAATGTACTCCTACCTCGGTCAGGCCGACACCAACGTTGCGCCGCGCTTCGGCTTTGCTTACCAGGTCCATCCGAAGACCGTGATCCGCGGTGCTGTAGGCCAGTACTACAACCTTCTGCCCTCGTCCTACCTGGGCGCCGGGTTCAGCAGCATTCCCTTCACCACCAGTGTCAACTACACCAACACCACTCCCACGCCGACGATCAACATGAACTCGCCGTTCGCCGGCAGCGCCACCGTGGGCGCCAATCCGTCAGTAATCGCGCAACATAAGACCGTTGCGCCTTACACCGAGCAGTACAACCTGGCTGTGGAGCAGCAGCTGCCCGGCGGCCTCGACTTCCGCGTCGGCTACGTGGGGCAGCGCACCATCCACCAGAACAATCACGGCGGACCCGGTAACACGGAACCCGACATCAACTACGCTCCTCCGGGCCCTTACACCGAGCAATCGCATCGGCCCTATCCGACCTTCTCTACGATCACCGAAGACTTCGATCCGCTGTATCACACGACAGGAAACTCGCTGCAGGTCGGCCTCCACAAGCGATTCAGCCACGGGTTCCTCATCAACGCGGAGTATCAGTGGATTCGTGTGCTCGGCGTGGAGAATCACGAGAACCCGACTAATATCGGAGACTCATACGGCAACATCTCCAACATCACGCCGAACACGCTCGAAGTGAGTTACCAATATGAGCTTCCGTTCGGTAAGAACAAGATGCTCTTCGGCAGGGCCAACGATTTCACGAACGCCCTGGTCGGCGGATGGCAGCTCGGTGGAGTTACCTCCTTCCAGACCGGGCAGCCCTTCTCCGTCACCTACACCGCACCTGGCAGCCAGATTTACGGCGCCAGTGGCCGAGCTAATCGCGTGGAGGGCGTTCCACTGTATCCAGGGGTCAAGACCCGTGCCGAATGGTTCAATCCCGCGGCCTTCGCGGCGCCTCCGGCATATACCTTTGGCACCTCCGGTTACGACATGATGTGGGGGCCGCACTATCAGAATTGGGACATGAACCTGGAGAAGAACGTGGCAATCGGTGAACGGTACAAGCTTCAGCTTCGCGGAGAGGTGTTTAACGTTGCCAACCACCCGAACTTCAGCGTACCCAGCGCGTCCATCACCACGCCTTCTTCCTTCGGAATGATCTCGTCGGTGGTGAACGAAAGCCGCACAATTGAGTTCGCCGCGAAGTTCCATTTCTAGTCAGCTCAAACCTCTGGGCGCGTCCGTCTGTCGGAGCATCGATCTGCGCTGACAGGCGGACCGCTTCGGACGTACCCATGTCTTGAAGGAAGTAACGAGCGCAAGGGCGTCCTCCCGGACGTCGGTGAACAGGAAACGAACCATGCTGATCGATCGACATCTCAAAAAATCTTCCGTTGCTGGGCTGTTGCGCGCAAAGCGGTTGGGCCACGTGCCTTCCGTCCCAGCCATGCCTGCACGCGCCATTGGCAACGCTGAATACGGTGGTCTTCTCCGATGTAGACCGCGCTCCGATGCACGCGTTGAACAGATCATCTGGAAGAGCGTGAAGGGCGCAGATTCTCCGATGCCACCATCGGTACTTTCGTCCACTCATCGACGCCGGGGATGTGACCTCTAAAGATGAAGACCAGCGGAAATGCAGTCACGAAATCAACGCGGGCGTGAGCTGATCCCGCTCCGGCACGAGTTTGTCTCCAAATATTCTTCAGCAACGTCATCTTCCGTCGTCACTCTGCCAGGTCAGACTGAAGCGGAAACTTAATTGAGCCTTTGAATAGAGGAAAGTAATATGCATCTTCGTGTCTTCACGCGTCTTTGTGGTTTTGTGGTTGGGCTCGTCCTTGCAGGTTATATCTGCGGCCTCGCGCTGGCACAAGCCGTCCACACGAATCCGTGGTCCCCGGTCGAGGTTGCGCCCTTACCGCCCATTGCCAGCGTTGACGATGGCGTCTGGCTTAAGGGTGATCTTCATCTGCACTCCCGGCATAGCCATGACTCTAGCAATAACTCGGAGGCGAAGATCATCTCCTTTGCCCAATCGGTCGGCATGGACTATCTCTGCATTACTGATCATGACAATCATGTCCAGGGCGACGTGGCGGATAACACTTGGACCGATCCCGAATTCAAGTCGGATTCCGTGCTACTTCTGTACGGTGGCGAGTGGACGACCACTCGCGGCCACGGCAACGTATTTTCCGCGCACCCTTATGACCATCAGAGGCTCTATGATGTTCGCGACCAGCGTGACATTGTGATTGGCGCCGTGAAGAAGGAGCTCGGCGTTCATCTGTCGGCCAACCATCCGAGCGGCAAGGATCATTTCGGCTTCTCATACGATATGGTCGACTCGATCGAGGTGTGGAACTCCGCCGTCTGGCCTAAGAACGCCAATGCCATCATGATCTGGGATGACATGCTGTCGTCGGGTCGCAAGCTGACGGGCAGAGGGGGCAGCGATTCACATCACGGCACGCCGGATACGCCGGAGCAAGCGACGAAGAACTCCTACCAGCGTCAGGCTAACTATGTGGGAACGCCGACGACCTGGGTGTTTGCGAAGACTCGAACGTTGCAGGCAGTGGTCGATGCTTTGACGAATGGACGGGTCGCGGTAAGCGCAAATCCCTATGCGCCGCGCGTAGAGTTCTATGCGGACCTCGACCAGGATGGAAAGATGGACATGATGATGGGCGACAATGCCAAGGCCACTGGCAAGCCCGTACGGTTCCGCGTCCAGCTGACAGGCAATACCGTCTCGGGGGCTTCGTACACGGTGCGGATCGTGAAAGACGGCGACCCGTTCAGTACACTGCATGCCATCGGAGGCAAGGCGACGATGGTGGAGTTCACGGACACCCCCAGGGAGATTGGCCGGACTTACTATCGCGTCGAGGTGGAAGGGCCTCCGACGGCGTATCCCCAGGTCCCGGGGTCAGTCACGTTGAGCGGAAATATGGTGGGACTATCCAATCCCATCTACTTCAATTTCGATCCCAACTTCTGATCGTCGCAAAAAAGATAATTATTGGTATAGAGCGGCAGGGAACGCCGACCTTAAGTGTTGTAGTTGTCGAGATCCGGGGCGGGCGCTTGTTGACGGCGACCGACCGTGATGCATTGCCTCCGCCACTTCTTCATCTTCTTCGAAAGGATCTCAGAGTTGAATGAGCGGCCGAGTGTGTCGAGGTCGAGACCGGGGCGATCCGCAACGGAAGTGGTATACCGAAGGAAGGTCTGGAGGATCGAGGGCACCATTGAGTGGATTTGCCGGTGCTGCCAATCTCAAAATGGCCGTTAACTAGTGACTCGCAGCTCTTGCCATTCCATAGCTCGGCAGAGGTCAATCGGTGCGATCCCGATGAGGTGCAACAGCCGTTGGGGCGCTCGCGGATCAGCGGCAAGACAGACGACGTTGTACCGTTTGTGTGCTATCCGGACGTGTCTCAGTCCCACTGTGCCGAGGAGCCTCTGCGGAGCAGATAAGCTCGCTCGATGGGTAGGCATCCTGCACTGGCTCTGCTTCCCGGACCCACCTGAACACGGATGGGCGAGAAGCGGAAGAATGCACTCGACAGTGCGGGATGACGCCGGATTACATTTCTTCAATATCGTCCCATCCTGATGAAATGAGCTTTCTCCGAAATGTTGGCGACGAAGCCCACCTCCCGTCTAGGAGCGTCCCGCCAGCCTTAGTACACACTCGACACGGATCTTCGGCGTGGCTACAGAGGGGGAGCGTAGCCTGAGGCTGCAGGTACGAGATACTAGGTGGACATAGAAGGGGGAGCCACTGCTTGCGATCTCGCATCCAACACAACGTGACAGCTCCAGCTGTCGAGGGCGAAATGCCCAAGTCTCATGCTCTCTATCTAGATTCCTCAGAGGCGGTGTTGGAGAGCGCCCAGCCAAACGTACTGGCGGCGGCGCCCGACATAGACCTGATGACGGTAAAGATGTGGGCGATGGTTCTTTTGACCGGCGTGGGAGCCGGGCTCACCAGCGGTTTGCTGATGAGGCTGCTCCGTTTGGTGCAACACCTGAGCTT
Source organism: Bryocella sp. (assembly GCF_058498515.1). Taxonomy (NCBI): domain Bacteria; kingdom Pseudomonadati; phylum Acidobacteriota; class Terriglobia; order Terriglobales; family Acidobacteriaceae; genus Bryocella; species Bryocella sp. The sequence goes on along the minus strand of NZ_JBMHYI010000043.1, from coordinate 149,906 downwards.
CTCGTATTCCACCGGAGATTTCCTTACGGGAGTGCGCAACACCTCAAGCGAGCGTCGGATCCTAGTTCTTGCGCTTGGGGGCATCGTCGCCGGCTTATCGCTCTATCTTCTGCGCCGCTTCACGGGAGGTTCCGAACCCGGGGTGACGGGCGCGATCTGGCACCAGCAGGGACACTTTGAGGCTTCTCCGACCATCGCAAAGTCGCTGATCTCAATTGTCGTCGTCGGCATGGGGGCGGCGATCGGCCGTGAAGCTGCACTGAAGGACATGGGGGCTACGGTCGCCGGGAAGATCTCCGATTGGACCAGCCTGTCGCCGGCGCAGAGACGTCTTCTTGTCGCTTGTGGGGCGGGAGCGGGAATGGCGGCGGCCTACAACGTGCCGTTGGGGGGAGCGCTATTCGCGGTAGAAGTGTTGCTCGGAACAATGTCGCTCACCAACGTGCTTGCGGCAGTCATCACCTCCTTTGTCGCCGTGGCGGTCTCCTGGTTGTTCCTGCCAAACTCGCCCACGTTCAACGTCGCACAGCTGTCCCTCTCTCCGTCACTCTTGTTGTGGGCGGCTTTGGCAGGCCCAATCCTTGGAGTGGCATCGGCCATGTATGTGCGATTCATTGGCTGGTCGGAAAGTGGGAAGCCCAAGGCACTCATGGTGGTGATCGCGCCGGTCCTGGTTTTCCTGCTCCTTGGAGCTGTGTCTGTGCGCTTCCCGGAGATTCTGGGTAATGGAAAAAACGTGGTGCAGGAGGCCTTCGGCAGTCAGCTGGGAACGGGACTACTCTGCTGGCTGCTCGTTCTAAGGCCGCTCGCTACGGCGATGTGCTTGAAGTCGGGTGTGCCAGGAGGCTTGTTCACGCCAACCATGACGTTCGGTGCGTTGCTCGGTGGCCTACTGGGCGAAGGTTGGAGTCACGTGGTTCCGTCAATCGCCAAAGATAGTTACGCCATCGTGGGCGCGGGGGCAATGCTGGCCTCGGCGTCACAAGGACCACTCTCGTCTGTGGTTTTCATGCTGGAGCTTACCAATCACACCGACGCGCTGATTGTGCCCTTGCTCATCGCTGTCGCTGGCGCCACCTTGATGGCTCGGAAGCTGGATGTCCATTCGATTTATTCCATTCGTGGCTAGCAATGTAACCGGGAACAGGTAGGCGACAGCGGCAGCTGTTCTCAATCCTTCCAAGCGGATACGTAATGGCATTTCTCCATCAAGCAGCAGTGGCGATCCAGTCCCGCCCCTGCACGAGTGCTAACGCAGAGTGGATGACATCGAGTAAAGACATCCGAGGCCGTCGAGAGAATAATCGCACCGTCGAATCCGTTGTGTCTCAGTGCCTCCAAGAGCTTCACGGGCGTTGGAGTACGCGTGGACCTCGTAGCCAAGGCGGCGACTGCTCACACTGGCATGCCGCGACTTGTGGCACACGAATGTGGAGGTGATTGCCACCTCGGATATTGACAGAATCAATGCCCAGGTATCTATAGGTATGTGGCTGGCAGTTGAATCTCAGTCAACCGTGTACTCAAAAGTAGACCGCGTGAGAGATGCGCTCGTTTCAGTGACAGGGGTATCCGTATCGAGCCGAAAGTGAGTGCGATCGCAACGGCGCGGTTTGCGCGTCACCGCCCTGGTCGAGCGAATGTGCCAAGTGTAGTCGAGTGTGAACTGTAGGCGATGCGGGTTGCCGTTCGTGCGTTATCGCGTCTTTTACGATGAAGTAGATTGTTCGCGAGATGACGCGCAGGAAGCGCCAGCTGAATGCAAACGGCCCTCAGCGAGCTGAGGGCCGTTGATGGTGAATAAGGTGATGTTTAGAAATAGGCGCGAACACCTGCCTGAATCTGACGCGGCGTGTTGCCTTGCGTCTTGATAACGCCCCAAGAGCTCGAAGACTGCAAACTGAGGCTGGGGTTTGCGAAGTCGAGATGGTTCATCACGTTTTGGAAGACGCCGGTGAGTTCCAGGCTGTAGCGCTCGTACACCACGAGCTTCTTCTTGACGCTGAGATCGAGGTTGAGGGAGGGAAGACCGCTGATCCTGCCGGCGCCACCCGAACGCGAGTCGAGCCCGAGGATCAGAGGGCGGATCTGATCGAAGACAGCAACGGGGTTGGTAAACATGTTGACAGCGGCCGAGGTGCTGCCCGTGTGAACAGCCGTACCTACTGCGACGCCGTTGGGGTCGGTTCCACCGAGGACGCCGCGATGCGTGCTATAGCCGCCTGTGTACGCGCTGGTAAAGACGCAGTTTTCGGTATCGGTCAGGTTGCTTCCATCGTTGCCGCCGAAGCTTTGACCAGAGTTGTTGGTCGCGCAGCCGAGCGGAGCGCCAGAGGCGGCAGTCAAGACTGGCGAGAGTGTCCAACCTCCTGCGAACCGGCCGATGATGCCTGGTTGTCCCCTATACCAAGGAGTGTCATAGACGATGAAGGTGTTGAAGATCACTCTCTGGTCGAAGCCCTGTCGACCATATTGCAGGCCCGGGTTGTAGTTATCCACGTCGGTTGAACCACTGGCGGATTGGTTGCCAGGCTGCAGGCCAAGCGCTTTGCTGTAGGTGAGGTTTTCCTGCAGCGTGAGGCCGCGCCAGCCACTGGTCTTGAATGTCACATACCCCCCATTGTAGTTACTGTACCCGTTTGGCACGTCTTGGTTCATGCCGCTTACAACCTGACCGGCAGAGCCGAAGGTTGCGATCGAGGTGGGTGTGCCCATGAGGCTGCGGGGAAATACGAAGCCTGCTCCAACGGCGCCATTAACGTTGTTATCGAGCGCTTGCCAGAGGCTGAAGACCTTCTGCTGGCCGAAGTTGGCAGCCTGCTTCGCGACGACCGCTTGTGTGCAACTGCTGTAAGTAGGAGTGGGGCAATAGGCTGAGCCTACACCTCCGAGTGCCGTCTCAAAGAACGGTTGTGGGGCGACGGTCGGATAGATCTTCTTGGTCGTCGCAGCTGTGGTGTTGGCTGAGCAGAGGCTGGCCGAGGTCGTGCAGCCAAAGGCCGTTTCGACCGCCACGTACGCGGCTTCGAACGATTGGCCGCCCTGGCTCAGCATGTATGGCACCGAGTTGGGGTTGAGCTGGTTGAACTCGTGATGGATCAGCCGCCCGATGTAGCCGACCTCGATCAGCATCTTGCGATTGATCTGACGCTGGACGGAGACGTTGAAGGTGTCGACGACGTTGGGGCGCATCGAGACGTCCACCCCCGAGGAGCTCGCGATGCCCGGGCCATCGAAGCCGGGATGGTAGGGCTGTGGGAGTGTGTTGGTCACGGGCGCACTGGCCAAAACGGGTGCAATGCCATCTTCACCCTGACTCGTGTTGCCGAATCGATACGCAGTTTTGTCCGTGTAGTTGGTTTGCGTGCAAAGACCGGTGCCGGTGGTGGAAGACTGCGCATACTTGCACTGGGTTCCAAGGATCAGACCCGGAGCGGCCAGCAGCGGAAGGATCTCCGCATCGCCGTTGACTCGGCCATAGAGGCGGCCGTATCCAACTCGAATCGCCGTAGCGCCATCCCCAAAGAACTTGTTCAGCCCTTCGTAGCTGAACTTTGGCGTCCACACAGCCGAGACGCGAGGACTCACTCCGCCGTAAAAGGGGTTGTAGGGATATTTGCGATTGCCTTGCACATTGTGGATCTCGGCCCAGCCGATCTCAGGATTGTAGATCTGCCCAATGATAGCGGCGGCCTTCCGGTCGGCGAGAAACTTCTCCGTGCTGAGCGGGTTGCCAGATGCGTCGGTGAGGAGAGACTCGTTGCCGTTGCGGTCCGTGGGTGGCATCTCCACGGCATAGCTGACGCCAAGATTCAAGGTCAGTGTCGGCTTGGCGTGCCATGTATCCGTGACGTAGATGTTGTAGAACGGATTGCTCGCATGACCGGTGACGGGTGTCAGCGGTGCGTTTAGCGTGAGGCCGTTCGCGGTATTGCTGTAAGTATTGGCCACCTGCGTGTCCGTGACGAGACCATAGTAAGTATCAAGAATGCGGGCGTTGGACGAGGTGCCTGCTCCTACCGCGCTGAGCCCGGTGTAGGAGATGTTGCCGCCGCCGCCGCTGTCGCCGATCTGGTAAGTGGGTGTGAAGTTGATGCTGGAACCATTGTCCGTGCGGGAGAAAAAGTAGAAGTTGTGCTGGAATTGGCCCCCGACCTGGAGGAAGTGATTTCCTTTCAGCTTCGTGACGTTGTCGCTGAAGAAGTTGTCCTTGCCATCCCAGGAGCGTGTGCGGATGCTCTGCGCATTGACGTTGTAGGGCGAGAGCACCGTGGTAGCGCTCTCGCCCAGAGGCTCGATGGCGCCGCCAGCACCTGCGACCTGCGCGGGTGCATTGGCGTCCTTCCAGTTCCAATAATTACGCAGAAAGCTGTAGTGAAAGTCATTGGTGAGGCTGGAGCTGATGTTAGTGGTGACGCCAACGACGAGATACCACGGTTCCTGAGGGCGAGGTGCAACGGCTGTGGGCACGCCAACTTTATCCCCGGGCAGAGCGCCGCCAATGTCGACCTGATTGCTAGTGACACTGGTGAACTCGTAATAGCGGTAGCTCGCCATGACATGCCACTTAGGGCCGAAGTCGTGGTCGATACGCGCCACGAAGAAGTCACTCTTTTCCGGTGTGAGGACGGAGGCCTTATATCCGATGATGTTCTTACCATCGCAATAGGATGTAGACAGTCCACCGCAGCTTTGATCGAAAGTGCCCACATACGTTATGCCAGTAGCTCCGACAGAACCGTTACTCGATGCCGGGGCAACTGGCAGCTGATTGTTATAGAAGTTGGCGAGGGTTGGATTCATGCCGATGCCGCGGGGGTCGGCAGTGATCAACTGCTGCTTCGTGTAGGTCGTCGAGCCGAAGGTGAGTTGTCCCTGTTGCAAGTATTGGTAGGACGGGACTGTCCGCTCATAGATCGAGGCCTGGGGGTATCGGAAACCTTCATACATTGCGAAGAGATAGGTTTTTCCGCCGAAGAGCTTCGGCAGGATGGGGCCACCCGCGGCCACGCCGTAACGGCTGTAATGATAGCTCGTCTTCGGGGTATAGGAGGTGGTACCGGTGTTCGGGAAGTTGCCCTGCCAAGTATTGCTGTTGAAGTTGTTATTGAGATAGTACTCGTATACCGTTCCGGTCCACTGGTCGTGACCGCGCCTGGTGACTGCCTGCGTCTGGAAACCGGAGGAGTTGTTGAAGTCGGCGGTTTGGCCGGTGGTGGACACCTTGAATTCTTCGATGCTGTCCTGCGGCATCGGCATGGCGCCCTGTACTGGGGCAAACGCCGTCGTATACGTCGTCGACGTGCCATCCATATCGAAGGTATTGTTGCCGCCGTCGAGCATGAAGGTGGCCTGGTCTGTTGTGGTTCCTGCGACGTTGCCACCTGGTGTCACGCCAGCCTGCAGCGTGACGAAGGTGGATACCTCGCGACCGATCGTCGGCAGGGAGGCGGTGAGGGCCGGGTCGACGGTTGTGCCAGTGGATGCGTTGATCGTCTGGAGGTCCGCGTTGGATGCAGTGACCTCAACAGTGGTGCTGTCGGCACCGACTTCCATCCTGAAGTTGGCCGTCGTCTGAGAGCCAACGCTTACTGTCAGAGCCGTAATCACATCCGTTGAGAAGCCGGTTCTCGTGGTCTTCACATCGTAGACGCCGGGGGGGACATCGGGAACGATGTACTGGCCCTGCTTATTGGAGACGGTGGTGCGGGTACTCTTTGTAGCCTGGTCAGTTACTGTAATCGTGGCGTCCGCGATCAGCGCACCGCTCGAGTCGGTTACTGTGCCGACGATCGTACCGCTGCTGGTGGCCTGGCCGAAAGCCAGACTCGCGCTGTGGGGGATGAGTGCCAAGAGAAGGAAGATGCCAGTCGCAAGAAGCAACCGCCTGAAGCCAGTGGTGTTCATGAAACCCCTCGTATTCGTTCCTGTGTCTTATCGTTGGGAATTCGGGTGCGATCTCGCCTGTGCGCAGTCACTTCGAGACAGACGACTACCGTTACGCCATTGGGGAAATGGCTGGCATTGCAACATCGAGGCAGGGACAAGATTTGTTGCTTCATTTCATACTCCTTACGGTTCGTTTCGCAGCAAACGGCGGCCCTGCGGCTACGTGGGGTCGCCGTTTGGGGCGCATTGCAGCGCATCGTGAGTTACTAGGAGGCCAGTGCTATTAGAAGCAACAAAGACAAAGGCGCTGATCGCGTCCCACGGTATTCAGGTGAGGCATGGGTTGTGTGTCGTAGTGATTCACTGGGATTATCATTCGCCTCCTGTCTTTGCGGCAGCCTCTTGCTTGGAGGGCTGCGCGAGGTTCGCACTGTTGTTGATGGCCGCCGGTTGCGAGGCGGAGTAGAGCAATGCGTTGAAGAGGAACTTATAGGTGACTTCAGAGATGGCGCGATATTGCGGCCGGAATCCGAAGAGGATCAGGTGGCCCTTGCCGACGTTCTGCTGCGCGATCACAGAGGTCCCTTTGAGGAGGTTGCCTCCGAGGATCCAGCCGCTGAGGAGCGGTGCGTCGGTGTTGAACGAAGCGATGGACTGAGCCTCGCCATTCACGCGGAAGATGGGGCCGTTCTCGTAAAAGATGGGCACCGTCGGAGTCGAGCCAAAGGCGATTGGGTTGTTGGGATCGACTGAGACCTGAAGGATTGAGCCGGGGATATAGAACTGACGACGATCGATGGTGTCGAGTGCGTTCTCGATGACGCCACCTTTTTTCGCGTAGACCTCGGAGGCACGGTTGAAAGTGATGATCGTTCCGCCATCGTTCGTGAAGGCATTGAGCGCGGAGACACCGTCGGGGCCGAGGCCACCGGTGAACTCGGGTGGGGTCGGCGGTGGGGGAGTGGCTCCCTCGCCAGCCGGTCCTCTACGAACACGAGCTGTGCCTTCTGCACCTCCGGCTCTTGCAGTAGCCTGTGTATTGTTTGCCGTTGGGGCCGCCGGGCCTTCCCCTTCGCCAAAGCCGCGGCTACCTGAGGTGATGGCGCGTCCCGAGTTATCGGGGAGGATGATTACATCGAATCGCCGGTGCAGGTCACCTTTGCGCACGTCCGCGTCCACCAAGCGGATATACGGGATGTGGTTCTGATCGAAGATGAAGCGGGTCCAACCCTCGTCCATGGAAGCTACCCAGCTTTGATAGAGACCGATGCGAGGCAGGTGCAAGACGAGTGCATTGCCCGCTGGTGCGGAGGACGCGGGCTTGATGTCGAGAGAGAAGTCGGCAGCCAGCTTGCTTAGCTTTGCGTCGATGCCCGGCTGGGAGGGGACATAGATCGTGCCGGGCGTGGGCGAAGAGGTGAGCCGGTAGACCTGCACCTTCTGCGCCAGCAGGGAGAAGACCGCGTACAGGCTGGAGTTGGTGGTATCGGCAATAAAATAGCCGGTAGATGAGTGGCCTTCGAAGTGTCCCGGAGTGGGCTTGGCCGTAGTGACAGGTTGAGTAGAGGCATCGAACTTGTCTTTGGCCTCGACCGCATTGACGCCGAAGAGCAGAGGCAGTGTCTGCGCGGTGACATCATAGGGACGCTGCAGCGGACCACCGGGATATTGCGCGATGTTGGGGTAGTGCTGGATCTCGAGAACGCTCTTGGCAAATGCGGCGAAGGGCTGGCCGAGCGGAACGATATAGCTACCTGCGCCGAACTGCTGTCCATTTGCAGTGAACGGAGTTGTTGCGCGCTGGACTTCGACATCGGCGGTACGCAACGTGTTGACGAGTCGTGCCGTGACGACGGGGTCGGTCTGCTCCGCGGGGATAATCCAGGCATAGGGCTGACCGGCAGAACGAGTTACTGCGTGCTGACCAATGGTGTAGAAGTTGTTGAGATAGCGCTCGCGGAAGGTAGCAGCGTTATAGGCGATTGAGAAGAAGGCGTCGTGCTGATAGTCGACGATGTCGCCGAGACGCCACCAACCACCCTTCCAGGGATTGGGGAAGTTCCACGCCGCTACCTTCGCGTCGTATCCAATGCCGCGGCCGAGCCGCTCATAGGGAATGTTAACGGGCGTAGCGATGTTCGCACTTGCTGACTCGGTGAGGATGCGAAGCCCGTTGTGCAGCGAGATGTAGTCGCGCAGGGGAGACCAGAAGTCGTAGACGCCATAAGAGAGCACGCCCGTCTTGCCAGTACCGGCGATGTCCAGTGCCGTGTTGGCTCCCAATGCGTTGATCGACGAGATGAGCAGGGGATCGATGTTGGGGTCGAAGGGATCCACGAACGGAGGCACGTAGATGCGCGCCGCATCCTCTCCCTGCTGATGCATGTCGTAGAGGATCTCGGGATGCCAGCGATTGAGGACTTTTTCGGTGGTCAGTTGGGTCTCGACTTGTGTGAAGGTGGCCCAGTCGCGATTGTCGTCGTGGCCGGTGTAGTGATGCCAGATGACGACCGGCTGCGTGCCCTCGTACGGTGTGCCGAGGTACTTCTTGTACCAGTCGACGACGAGTTGCTCGCCATCGGGGTTTTGCGATGGCACAAGTATGATGATGACGTTGTGCAGGATCGACTGAATGCGCGGTGTGTTCCCGGTCGCGAGTTCATACGCAAACTGAGCGACACTCTGCGAGCTGGCTATCTCCGTAGAGTGGATGTTCGCGGTGACAGCGAGGATGGTCTTTCCCTCAGCGACGAGCTTCTTCGCCTCTTCCGGCGAAGTAATACGCGGGTCAGCCAACCTGCGCTGAATGTCAAGATAGTGATCCAGGTGGGACAGATTCTCCGGTGCGGAGATGGTGACTGCAACGAAGGGCCGGCCCTCCGTGGTCTTTCCCAGTTCCTCGTAGCGAATGCGATCACTCTCGCTTGCAAGCTTCTTGTAGTAGGCGGTGAGTTGGTTCCAATCGGCGAGCTTGCGATCTGCTCCAAGCTTGAATCCAAACGCTTCTTCCGGAGTGGTGACGTGCTTCTGTGCAAGGCTAGGAACTGCGGCAGACAACAGCAGGAGCGTTGCGATGAATGTTTTCATTGCTTCCTCGTAGAACTTAAAGAGTGATCGAATCGGGGAGACGACGACCTACGCTAAGAGTGACTGCAGCCACGCACAACACGTCTCGGGGACGGCGTCAGGACCGGTACAGGCAGGTTTTTATCGACAGGAGAGAGAGAGGAAGAGATGGAAAGGGCAACAGCGCTGGAGGAGCGCCTGCGTCGCCGCATTTGAATAAGCATTCTTCATCTCGATGAGCCAGACGATATCAGATATCAAGTCCAGAGTGCAACGGGCAGACGAAACCTCTCGCGGTAGAGGTTTGGTCGCTTCCGTCTAGATTCTGGTGGCTTCGATTAGCCAGAGGGCAAGGTGGTGCGTCACGTCACCGAGGGCATGAAGGCGAGCGCGAAGCCCGGAACGGACCTCCAAGCCCCGGCGCGCCCTGCGGACTTCGTCGTGAACGTTTCGCAGCTGGGGAAGGGAAAGAAACTGCGCATCAGTGCGTGACTCAGCGTCGGGCGGGATGGGCTCTATGGACGTTGCGCCCGGCACGCGATGGAGACGCTTTTCGCGCGAAGCTGGCGAGCCGGAGTCCAGAAGCTGGCTAGATACGTCATACTGGAAACGTCGTGACCAACAGGCGCCTCAATCCGAAGGCCAGCATGGCCGTGTCCTTGTCCCTGAAGATGAGGAAGTGGGTTGGCGTCTTCGCGGTCTTCCTGGGCCTCATGGTCCAGACGGCACATACGCATCGGGGCGAGAACACCGTTACGCCGCAGGGCAAGGGGCATGCACTCCTTGCTGCGGCAGGAACGAGCTCTGATCTCTGCCCGCTTTGCGTAGCGATGCACTCGGCGAGCCCTGCAGAGGCTGCCAGGCTGCCTGTGCCACCACAGGAGACCTCTGCGCTGCTGGTTGTAACGCGTGGACGATTCATCGCTGCGCCGACGGCGTACACGCACTTCAGCAAGCCCCCACCTAACTCCACTCGATAAAGACAGCTGTTCCCTTGTTCCTGCACCGGTTGTAGTGGTGCGGAGCATCCTGCGCACTCACCGGCGTCGTGTCGATGAGCGCCTTGTCGTCTCTTCTTGACTGGAGGTTATCGTGCAAATTACGCATACGTTGCGTACGTTCATCAGATTTTTCTTTGTGGGTCTTCTGGCTCTCGTTCCATTGGCAACCGCTGTGGGCCAGACCAACTCAAGTGTTGTGAAGGGAAGTGTCTCGGATCCGACGGGTGCTAAGGTACCCAACGCGAAGGTAGTCCTCATCAATCCGGTGAGTGGCTTCTCGCGTTCTGCAACGACGGACCCGGAGGGAAACTTCGCTTTCTATAACGTACCCTTCGACTCCTATACCGTCACCGCGACGGCGCAGGGGTTCGGTTACTCCCGAGCGGAGGTCAACGTTATCTCCAGTGTTCCGGTGTTTGCGGAACTCCATGTGAAGGCGGCGGAAACGGAGACGGTGGAAGTAGAGGCCGCAGCCGGGCCGATCTCGGAGACCTCTCCCACGTACCACACGGATGTCGATCGCTCGTTGATCGATCATCTGCCGATAGAGAGTCCGTCGAGCGCGCTAAGCTCCATCGTGACATTGGCGTCGCCCGGTGTAGCGGCTGACTCCAACGGCCTCATGCATGGTCTGGGCGATCACAATGAGGACTCGTTCAGTGTCGATGGCGAGCCAATCTCCGATCAGCAGAGCAAGGTCTTCTCCAACCAGCTTCCTGCTGCGGCCGTTCAGTTGTTGCAGGTCATCGACGGAGCTCCTCCGGTGGAGTATGGCGACAAGACCTCACTGGTTATTGCAGTGACGACCCGATCGGGGCAGGGCATCACGAAGCCCACGGGCGGCGTGCATGCAGCGTATGGCACCTTCGGGAGCACCAGCGTCGGCTTCGACTACGCGCAAGGTGGCCGCAACTGGGGCAACTTCATCGCCGTAGATGGGCTGCAGACGGGCCGTTTTCTCGATGCGCCAGAGTTTGTGGTCTTCCATGACAAGGGCAACGAAGAAAACGTCTTCGATCGGGTCGACTTCAACCTGAGCCAACGCGACTCGGTTCATCTTAACTTCCAGTACACACACTCGTGGTTTCAGACGCCGAACGACTACGAGAACCTCGGCGTCGTGGATCAGTTTGGCAATCCGGTGAGCGATACAGATCAGCGTTCGAAGATCGGAACCGTCAACTTCTCGCCGACGTTCACGCACGTCATCAGCCCTGAGTCCGTGGTCAACTTCGGTGTATTCGTTCGGCGCGACGCCTACAACTACTATCCGAGCAACAATCCGCTCGCGGATTATGCTGTCGATCAGCAGCAGGAGAGCGTGAGCCAGGCTCGCTCTTTGACCAACATCGGCGTGCGCACGGACTACTCGTATGTGCATGGCATCCACAACGTCAAGGTGGGCGGCGTCTATCAGCAGACCTTCCTGCGGGAAAACGATCACATCGGCATCGTCGATCCGACGCTGGTGTCTGGTCTCGGATGCCCGGATCCTACCAATTCAGCCTGTGGCATCCTCGCTCCGTATGATTTGACGGCGGGAGGAAGCTACTATCATTGGTCGGGCCGCACCGATGTGAAGCAGGTCGCTCTCTATGGGGAAGACTCGATCTCACTGCGGAACTTTCAAGCGAACTTCGGTCTGCGTGGTGACTTCTACAACGGCTTGGCGGTCCAGCGCCAGGCGGAGCCGCGCGCCGGTGTCTCCTACAACATCAAGCAGAGCGGCACCGTGCTGCGCGTCTCGTATGCCCGCACCCAGGAGACACCCTTTAACGAGAACCTCGTGCTGTCCTCGACGGGATGTGCGAACCCTGTGCTCTACAACATCTTTGCCACACTCTCCGCGGGCAGCTGCGCGACCGAGGCGGCGACGCCGTTCAATCCTGGCTTCCGTAATGAATTTCACGCGGGCTTTACGCAGTCTGCAGGACGCCATCTTGTCTTTACGCTCGAGTACCTGACGAAGTACACGCATAACGCGTATGACTTCAGTGTGCTGGGCACGACGCCGATCACCTTCCCGATCGAGTGGCACAACTCGAAGATCCCTGGCTATGCGATGAGCGCCTCGCTCACGAATGTGAAGGGATTGTCGATCCGGTTCAACGGCTCGTCGGTCTCGGCGCGCTTCTTCAATCCTGAGGTCGGCGGTGTCGGCGCGACCCCGAACACCCCCGGATCCAACGCTCCCTTCCGCATCGACCACGACGAGCACTTCAACGAGACGACACACGTGGAGTACACGATGCCATTCCGCAAGAGCCTGTACACGTCGTTTAACTGGCGATATGACACCGGCCTCGTTGCGGGTGCGGCGCCTTGCTACAACGTGACGGATCCGAACAGCGCCTGCTCCGGTACCTCCATCACGATCAATGGGCAGCCATATGTGGATCTCAGTGGTCTCAGTCCTGACCAGCAGTTTCAGGCTGGACTGGTGTGCAACGGAGTGAAGGCCACGCCGACGCTCGGGACGGGTGCTGCAGTCGGGGGGAATTCTGAGGTTTGCCTCGCATCGCAGTTGACCTCGAAACTCATTGTGATCCCGCCCCCAGGCACGGAAGACGATGACAGGAGCCCGCAGCGTATTCAACCTCGCACGGTCTTTGACCTAGCGCTGGGCGATAGCAACATCGTTCATTTTGGCGAAGGCGAACGGTACAGGTTCAGCGCAAGCGTGACGGCGATTAACATCGCCAACAAATATGCGCTGTATAACTTCCTGTCCACGTTCTCCGGAACCCATTACCTCACACCTCGCACCGTCACCGCCGAAGTGGCATTCCATTTCTGATCCCACCACAGGCCTGGCACCGGGACGATCTGGGCGTCAGGCCGGCGAGGTGATGTGATGCGAAACATATTGCGCTCCCGGCAGTCGCTGTGGCGTGCCTTCCTGCGGACTCCCGCAGGAAGGCAGCTGCTGCGCGACGGGGTTGTTCCGCGGCCTTCTTCGTCGCGGCGCAGGAAGCCGATCGTATCTCCCGAAGAGAAACTGATGCTCCTTGTGTGGATCGTCCTATGTCTGCTCGGCCTGGCGTTGGGAGCATGGTTTGGTGAGGCGAGCGGCAGAGACCGCTGGATCGATGATGATCGAAAGGCGATGTCCAGCCCGTTGATTGTTCGAGGCGAGCAGCTCTCAGGATATCGCCGGTCAGGAGGACGGGTTGTAGTGATTCGCCTCGTCGGCGAGGGGCCTTAGGCAAGTCGCGAACGCCGGTGACGTTGGTGATCATACGCAGCGGCAACGCTATTTCATGGCTGCCGCGGTGATCGCGATCACACAATGCTCACCTCTTGGCCCCCATGAGTTTGCGAGCTCGGTGTGTGCAGGCCCGACCATTCCGTGAGCCAACGGCTATGTAGCCATTTTGCCGAGTAGGCTATCCTTGATGTATGCCAGCGACCGAGGATCTTCAGTTTCCTCCGGCATTCACCGCGGAGACCGAGCCCGGCTTTACGGGCAAGGCGCCGTTCGAATCCTGGGGACGCTACCCGAATTACAACGCCAACGTGATCCCGCTTCATTGGCAGGGCGACTATCCGCGTGTGATCGACGGCGTGCATCACGGCGTTCTGCCCGTGGGCATGGGCCGCAGCTATGGAGACGTGTGCCTGCTGAAGGATGGCACGCTGGTTAAGACGACCTCGATGAACCGGCTGCTGGCCTTTGACGCAGAGACGGGTCTGCTGACCGCGGAGTCCGGCATCACTCTCGCGGAGATTCTGGACTTCTGTGTGCCACGGGGCTTTTTCGTCCCGGTGACTCCCGGGACAAAGTACGTTACGCTCGGCGGCGCGATTGCCAACGACATCCACGGCAAGAACCATGAGGCTGCAGGCTCGTTTGGGAACCATGTGCCAGCGTTCGAGCTGGTGCGCTCCGACGGCACGCGCATGCTGTGCACGCCGACGGAGAACCCCGACTTTTACGCTGCGACGATCGGCGGTATGGGGCTGACGGGACTGATCAGCTGGGCGCAGCTGAAGCTCAAGCCCATCGTGTCGCGGCTCATTGATTATGAAGGCATCCAGTTTCACGGGATCGATGAGTTCGTCGCCATTAAGAAGCAGTACGCAAATGTGGAGTACAGTGTCTCGTGGCTCGACTGCGTGTCGACGGGGAAGAACTTTGCGCGGGGCGTCTACATGCTGGGAGAGCATGCGAAAGAGCCGGGTGAGTTGAAGCCCAGCCCCGAGCCGAAGCTCGTGTTCCCGATGAACGCTCCAGGCTTCCTGCTGAACAAGCTCTCGATCAGCGCATTTAACACGGCATTCTTCCATAAACAGATCAAGAGCCATGTAAAGACGAAGCAGGACTACGAGCCCTTCTTCTACCCGCTGGATAAGGTGCTGCATTGGAACCGCATGTACGGCCAGCGCGGCTTTGTGCAATTCCAGTTCGCGCTGCCGTGGCAGACGAGCAAGGAAGGCACTATTGCGATGTTGAGAGAGATCACCAAGTCCGGCCTTGCAAGCTTTCTTGCGGTGTTGAAGACGTTCGGCGATGTGCCTTCGGTGGGTATGATGAGCTTCCCGATGCCCGGCTTTATGTTCGCCCTGGACTTCCCGATCAAGCCCGGCATCACGATGCCGCTGATGCAGCGGCTCGGCGACATGACGAAGGAATACGGCGGCCGGTTGTACTCGGCAAAAGACGCCTGTATGACTCCGGACCAGTTCCAGGCTTTTTATCCGCAGTGGGAGAAGTTCGCACGCTTCAAGGATCCTGCGATCACGTCGAGCTTCTGGGAGCGCGTGGTGGGTGCAAGCTACACGGGACGCACGGTAAGGACGGTCGGCCGATGAGCGCGGCGAATCCCGCTAACCCAACGCATCCTCTGCAGATCGCCAGACGTCCTTCGATGACCTCCGGAACACCGAAACGCATCCTTGTGCTGGGCGCGACCTCGGGCATCGCTGAGGCTTGTATCCGGCGTTGGGCTGCGCGTGGCGACTTGCTGTATCTCGTTGCCCGCAGTCCGGGGAGACTCGGTGTGGTGGCGGACGATGCCCGTGTGCGCGGCGCGTCTTATGTGGATAGCGAGGTGGCTGACCTCGATGATACTGCTGCACACCCACAGATGCTGGCGCATGCTATCAACTCGTTGGGCGGGCTGGATGTGGCGTTCATCGCGGTGGGTACGATGGGCGAGCAGGCGCAGTCGGAGCGCAGCTTCGAGGATGCGGCCGCTGTACTGCATAACAACTTCATTGCGCCGGCGAGCCTGCTGACCTGGCTGGCGAACTACTGCGCGCAGCGGCACACTGGCACCCTCGCGGTGATCTCTTCCGTGGCTGGCGAGCGTGGGCGGAAGTCGAACTATGTGTATGGCTCAGCGAAGGCAGGCTTGACGGCATTTCTGAGCGGACTGCGCAATCGTATCGATCGCGAGGGCGTGCGGGTGCTGACCATTCTCCCTGGCCCGGTGAAGACGGCGATGACTGAGAGTATGAAGGGCAGTGACAAGTTCGCCGACGTGAACAAGGTTGCGGCGAGCATTGTGAGTTCCATCGATAAGGGCGGCGATGTCCTCTATGTCCCGGGCATCTGGCGGATCATTATGGCCGTCATTAAGCTCATCCCGGAGACAGTGTTCAAGAAGCTGAGTCTGGGCGCGGAGTAGTGCAATACTATCCAGCTGTTGCCGGGGCGCGGCCCCTGAGACGTAGGTCAATGATCAAGTGCTACGGGAAACGATGATGTCGCAGCCACACCGGCCCTGCCAGCTATGGTTGAGGCTTGTGCCTCGCTAGAGATTGAGGGCGCGGTTTCTTCGAGGGGAACCCGTTCTGTCAGACAAGCAAACGTTCGCGTCATGTCAGCGAATCCCGATACCGTGGTATCCTCGGACGCAGGCAATCAAACCTGCGACAGATTGAGCGATGAAAATCTTGGAGTGTCTGGACTCAAGAGATGGCGCAGTCAGGTGGTCGAATGGGTGGTTTCTGCTGAGTCGTCGAGATGGACATCGTTGAGGATTTGCGGGATTTTCTTCGGGGCGGCTTCCAGGGGGTGGTGGTGCGGAAGGTTTCTCGTCAATATTTTCCGGTCACTTTAGGGTTTTGCGGCGAAAGTTACTTGCTCATCGTTGCATTTTATGATTCGTTCTTCTATGAGATGGGCGTGAGCGCCATGCGATATAACTCTTCGGTTTTGCGCAATTTCGTGTATCAAGGCGCCATGAACTTGTCAGGCGCGTGCGGCGTAAGTTTTTGCACTTAAATCGGCCCATCTGACATATATCAAGGCTCACAAAATCATGGCCATCATAGAATTTCCCACATATCAATTTTTGGGTGTGAAGGTTCAGCCTCTCACGAAGGCCGAACTATTGGGGGTTTTCGATGTGATCATGGCCTCTGATCTGGAAAATTGCATCGTAGGCAACCATAATCTGCATAGCCTTTACCTGGTGCATCGCGAGCAGGCGATGCGCGATTTCTACGGTAGAGCTCTCTATACCCATGTCGATGGCATCTCGATTATCTTGCTAGCCAAGTTGTTGAGGGTGCCCCTGCGGCGCACACACCGCAATGGGTATCTCGACTGGATCGTGGATTTCCTTCGAATGGCGGCAGAGAGATCCTGGCGAATCTACTTTTTGGGGGGGCCACCCGAGATGTCTGAGAACGTCCCCGCCCGTCTTGGTTTGCTGTTTCCCGGACTGCAAGTGCGTAGCCATCATGGTTTTGATGCGTTTACCCCGGACACGACCGTCTGGGAAGAGATCGAAGAGTTTGGCCCACAAATCATTTTGGTTGGCATGGGGATGCCAAGGCAAGAACGATGGATCCTCGAGGCGACAACTCGGATCCACTCCAGGCTCCTTCTTCCATGCGGCGCCACGGTTGAATACCTTATGCATTTCCAAAAGCCGGCACCTCGTTGGCTGGGCCCGATCGGCCTGGAATGGCTCTATCGTCTTGTCACGCGGCCACGGAGTTTATATCGCAGATATCTTCTAGAGCCTCTTACTTTGATCCCAATCATCTTGCGGGAAATGATTACGAGGAAGGCCCAAGATGATTGATGAAGTTCGATCTGGGCCTTTGGTGTCTGTAGTCATCCCGACGCGCAATCGCGCCGACTTGGCGTGTCGAGCCGTTCGCAGCGTTTCAGCTCAGACTTATACGAATATCGAGATCATTGTTGTCGTGGATGGACCTGATCCGGCGTCGGTAGAGGCTCTGACTGCCCTGGGGATAGATAGGCTGCACATCGTCGCGCTGGAACAGAACGTCGGGGGAAGTGAAGCCCGTAACGTGGGCGTAAGGAATGCTGGCGGGGACTGGATCGCATTCCTGGATGACGATGACGAGTGGTTTGTATCAAAGCTTGAAAAGCAGCTTGAAACTGCCTTGGCGATGTCAAGCCGGCTGGTCTTTGTGGGAAGCCAATTTATTCAGAGGGATAACTACGGGGACCGGATTCTTCCCGTGTTCGCGCCTATCGCGTCGGAAGCATTCTCTGAATACCTTCTCGGTCGTACAAGGAATTTAGGAGCCGGTGGCTATGTCCAGACCTCCACTTGGCTCGTTTCCGGGGAACTTGCGCGATCTGTAGAGTTTGCGAGGAATCTCAAGCGTAACCAAGACATAGACTGGATGCTGCATGCCGTTGAAGGCAAGAAAGCTGCCTTCCAAGTAGTGATGGAGCCACTCGCAATTTTCCATTCGGAGCAGCAAGAGGGCAGGATAAGCAAGAAACCGGACTGGCGCTTTCACTATGAGTGGGCGTTACTGAACAGAAAATATATGACCCCGCGAGCCCTGGCCTATTTTCTTTCGACGGTCTGCGCTGTAGACGCGGCTAAGCAGGGCGAATCGATTTCAGCTTTTTCGAAGATCTTGTCTACGATTGTACGAGCCAATGCTTTATCGCCCCGCTGCCTCGTTTGCCTTCTCTACTACATTACCGTCCCTGAACGAGCCCGGACTAAGGTCAGACTTGCAGTTTCTAACGGTCGGCGGCGACCAGTTGGCAGGGGGGCTCTATAATGCGTGTCGCTGTTGTAGTGCCATGGTATTTCGCGAATGGTGGTGCCGAAAAGGTGGATGGCGTCCTAGGCGAAATGTTTCCCCAAGCGGACTTTTATGCGCTATTTTTCAAGGATCAAGGAATTCCCGCGAAGCTTGTAGGCAGAAAAATTCATGGATCATATCT
The DNA here is from genome assembly GCF_058498515.1 of Bryocella sp. Lineage (NCBI taxonomy): Bacteria > Pseudomonadati > Acidobacteriota > Terriglobia > Terriglobales > Acidobacteriaceae > Bryocella > Bryocella sp. The sequence goes on along the minus strand of NZ_JBMHYI010000043.1, from coordinate 131,780 downwards.
GCAGCGGATACCAATGATCGAGAAAATCTATCGCCCACTTCTCTTCACATATCCCTATGCCGTCGAATCTCTCGACTTGCGGGGTTATGATCTCGTGATCACTTCGGACTGGGCGTGTGTTAAGGGTGTTATTACGGATCCTACGACGCGTCACATTTGCTATTGCCACAGCCCGATGCGCCACGTGTGGGATTTGTACCGGACCTATCTAGAGGACCTCTCCGCCTGGCAAAGACCGTTTTACGCCATGACGGCGCGAAGACTCCGGCAGTATGACTTTGAAGCATCCCAGCGGGTTGAATCGTATATAGCAAATTCCAAATATATAGCTGATCGCATCCGGCATTACTACAGAAGAGACTCAACGGTCATCTATCCGCCAGTAGAAACGCGCGACGGCTATATTTCCGAAACGGTTGGCGACTATTATCTCTCTGTGGGTCGGTTGAATCGTACAAAGCGTATTGACCTCCTCATTGAAGCCTGCAACAGGTTGCAACGCAGGCTCGTCGTGTCTGGTTGGGGACCCGAAGAACAGTCGCTGAAAGCTCTAGCCGGCCCGACAATTGAGTTTGTCGGGCGGGTTCCAGACCTTCAATTGCGGGATCTCTATGCGAATTGCCGTGCGCTATTGTTTGCTGCGAATGAAGATTTTGGAATTGTTCCTGTAGAGGCGCAATCATATGGACGTCCCGTGATCGCATTCGGATACGGAGGTTCACTTGAAACTGTGCGGGTGAATCACCCGGAGGGCCTTCCCGATACAGGGATCTATTTTGCTGATCAAACTGCTGGTGCCGTGGTCGACGCGATTTGCCGTTTTGAAGACATCGAGAGCGAGTTCCTTCCGCAGCAGATTCGAGAACATGCATGCGAATTCGATACATCTGTATTTGTAAGTGCAATGCGGAGATACATCGATGATGTGTTGCGGACGCCGAAGCGGTCGATGGAGTTGCGATCGTAAAATGAGGTTGTTCCTGACCTCATATCTTGCTATCGCGGTGCGGCTATTTGGCACCCCATGGCCTTTTGGACCGGAAGGTATTGTCCTCTTTCTCTTCGAGGAGGAGGTTCTACCGCTCAGGGCTGCCACCAAGATGACCGAGTGAAAAGCGCAATCTAAGGTCGGTAGACACCTAAGTCTCAGAGATTGGATCTTGACGTGGATTTTACGAAAAGAACTTGGCATTCTATCCTCTCGTCGCTCCGGAGGCGTCAGAGGGAATTTGTCGAATCCGCGATACTGCCGTGGCCCCGGATGCTCGTTCTTTATCTAAATAATCACTTCGGAAAGACGCGCATCACGGAAGACGGGAGCTCGATCACTCTATCAATCACGACAAGACCGGACCGTCTGGCAAGCGTGTTCTTCGTATTCGAGGCTATAGCGCAGGGGACGATTCGCCCGTCACGAGCTATCCTCTGGATCGACGATCCGTCGGCGTTCGCGGCGTTGCCGCAGTCCTTGATCCGTCTTCAGAAGCGGGGGCTCGAAATCATTTTCACCGACAATTTCGGCCCACACACAAAGTACTTTCCCTACGTGATGTCTCTTGGTCATCATGAGATGCCTCTAGTGACCGGAGATGATGACCAGCTATACCCACGTCGGTGGCTTGAGGGACTTGCTGCAGCGTATAGTCAGTCGCCGGAATACGTGCATTGTCATCTTGCGAAGGTCGTGCGCCTGGATGAGAGCGGCGGCGTGCGGCCGTATGAGGAATGGCCTAAATGCCGGTCGGAGCATGCGAGCTTCGATCACATAGCCCTCGGCGTTTCCGGCGTGATCTATCCGCCGGAACTACTGAACTCACTTCGTAACGCGGGAGATGTATTCAGAATCTATTGCCCGAAGGCGGACGACGTCTGGCTGCACGTGCAGGCGATTCGAGCGGGGTATAGGATCCGGCAACTGGCTTCGACGCCGGGGGAGTTTCTTCCAGTCGCGGGATCGCAGCGTGTGGCGCTCTGGCGTCAAAACGTTGTGGGCGGGGGAAATAACTGGCAGATTAGAGCTACTTATACCCCAAGTGATCTCGCGAAGATACGATGGGGCGCTGAAGAAAAGGAACATGGACGACGGACTTCGATGTGAAGACCCTTGTGCTCCCGAACACCTGTGCAAGGGGAAAAGATTTCAAAAAAATCGCGTTCGTGTGAATCACCAGCAGGATCGAGGGAGGAGTCATCGTCCAGGGCTAGTTCTGAGGCTCATGAAACCGCTTCGCTCGACCTTTTCGAGATTCGCTACGGCGTACAGCGTGAGGAGTAATCCGACCCCTGGGCTATATGAGAGAAGTGACATGGCAAAACTCACGATAAGAATCACAACAATCATATGAATAAAAACCTTGAGGTGTTCGAGCGAGTAACTCATGAGGGCGCGGAAGCTAAATAGAAACGCGGAAAGCGGTATGGGAAGAAAAAGCAGCAAGCCAATGATCCCATAAGTCACGGTGGCGTCTAGATAGGAGTTGTGCGCGCTTGTCACCTCGAACCCCACGCGTGCAACTACATCCCAGGCTCGCGGCGTAGTCCAGACGCCGTACGTGCCATAGCCCAGCCATGGTCGTCTGGATATAAGCAACAACGTACCGTCCCAGATAGCACTTCTGCCAGTAAGTGTACGATCCCGGCCAAACAAGGCCAGCACACTGTCCAGGTTTTCGTAGGACAAAATCGCGAGCGTTCCCAGGATCGACGTCATCCCGACGACCATTGAGAATCGTGATTTGGGGTCGAAGGCCGCAATAAACTTGACGCCGACGGAAAGCAAGACAACGATGACAATGGCGATCCATGACTCACGGCTGTTTGACCGGAATGAGAGGAACATCGCCAAGGCGAATAACGACCATCGCCAAAACCTCTCCAAACCCGACGTCGGCACGACGCCGAGACAGAGCGCCACGGCTAACGCGGTGTTCAATCCGAGTTCATTCTTCTGCCGGAACATGCCTCTCCATGATCCGAGGTTCGCAAGGTTACCTTCCGAACTGGTCTCTACACCGAAACCATGCACGTGAACGATTAGGAAAGACGCTACGAGTAGAAGGGTATAAGCCCACATCAGCAACCGTGTGAGCTCAGATGGAGTAAAGCGGTCGAGGAGATAGTTGAAATAAAGAAAGACGCAAATGCTCGATATCGCTGGAGAATAGGTCGTGCTGAGGGGAGACGCATCCCATGTGAGACTTAACAAAGTCCAGAGAAGATAAATCGCCCCCAATTTACAAGTCAACAATTCCCAATGAATTCGGCTTCGATTACTGATGAATGCAAGGATCGAGCATAACCAGAACACTGAAAGTACGATCTGATCTACGACGTGTCGCCGCTCGAGGCCGAAGATTGTGATGGAACCGTTCATCGCGAAAAGGCAAAGAATCCCAATATTGACGCATTCCTCTGTGGAGAGCGAACTGCTGAGAACGCGATCGCGCAGCTGACTCGATGTGCGAAGCGGAACTGGGACTGCCTGCACCTTGTCTTGAAATGTTGCCTGCATAACCGCATTGTACGCTACTGTCGTCTCCCGAATGCGGGGGAGGGCCCGTCAGAAAGGGGGTTCCCATGCTCTTGGCTCATAGAGAATATGGAGGAGTCAAAGACGGAGACCGCAATGAGAGTTGGGGGCATCAAACGAAGTGGTGGGGCCCGTCCCGGATACCGAACGACGCGTCAGAGAGTTTTGTAGAGCTCTATCGACGGCTGGCAAGGTCCCGGTCGCGGCAGTTGGATGGACTGCGTCTGAGTTCAGCCGTCGGCGCGCTGTCGCGATAGACTAGGCGGGAAGGCGATTTGCGATTCTGGCCACGCTCCTCAAACCGGAGCCGCGCGCCGAGCGGCGTTGGAGACCAATGATGCTACCCTCACGATTCTTTCGCATCGCACTCGTGACGCTTGTCGTCTGGTACGGTGTCGGCCTGGCCGAATGTCAATCGAGCGGCTCCACGACAGTCCCTATGTCAGGGTTCCGGACCGCTCATCCGCGTCTGATCATAACGGATGGCGATCTCGTGGCTATTAAGCGGGCTATAGGAAGCGATTCTTTTGCGAGGTCACAGTTCACCTTCATCCAGGCGAAGGGGCAAGACATGTTACGAACCTCGCCGATGACTTACAAGCTCGGTGGTGAAGAACACACATTATTGGGTCTTGCTCGGATTGTGGAAGACCGTATTCTCACATTAGGTGGCTTGTACCGTCTCACGGGTGATCGTCGCTACGCCGACCGGGCCATCCAGGAGATGCTAGCGGCTGCTAACTTTCCAGATTGGAATCCGCAGCATTTCCTGGACACAGCAGAGATGACTGCTGCGCTAGGGATAGGCTACGACTGGTTGTATTCCGTGCTCACCCCCGCGCAACGAGACACGATCCGTCATGCGGTGCAGAGCAAGGGGCTGGCGCCGTTTCTCAGCGAGCTCCCCGCGGGCAAGCTGCAGTTCATCAATAGTTCGAACTGGGGCGACGTCTGTTATGGCGGCGAGACACTTGGGGCTTTGGGGATCGCTGAGCCGAACGACGCCGCATCCATGGCTTCCGCGCAACAAATTCTTGGGTATGCCCGCACTGGATTTGCGCAGGTCATGCAGCTCTATAGCCCAGACGGAGGTTTCGATGAGGGGCCCGTCTATTGGTACTACGCGACTATCTACAATTCACTTTATCTAGCAGCTCTTGACTCTGCGCTCGGAAGCGACTTTGGTCAGGACCATGCGGCGGGCTTTTCCCTTACTGGCACATTTCGTGAGCAATCGGTCGGCCCTAGCTATCAGCTGGCGAACTTTGGGGACGCGGATCAAGCCCCGATTCCAGCAGCTCAAATGTTTTGGATGGCTCGGCACTTCAACCGCCCTGACTATGCGGCATCGGAGAAGGGCACGCAGGAATATATCCGGACCGCGATGGCCAAGAATCCGTTCTGGGATAGCGCTCGATTTGATGTTTTCTGTCTCTTCTGGTACTCGCTTGGATCGCACTCTGGTACAGCCGCGGGTTCGCCCCTGTACCAGACGTTTCAGCGAATCGGACAAGGTTTCATTCGCTCGTCCTGGACGGATAGGTTTGCATGGTACGTCGCGTTCAAGGGAGGTGACGCGCGGGCTGTCCATGGTCATCTAGATCTTGGGTCATTCATACTGGAAGGTCTGGGTGAGAGATGGGGGGTGGATCCGGGTAAGGACAGTTATGCTATTCCCGCGTCACGTAGCTGGAGGCCTCGTACTGAGGCTCATAACACCCTGACGATAGGGAATCAGAATGAAGATGCAAATGCCAAAGCTGCTATCTCTCCAATTCAGAAACACGGTGACAAGACATTTTCTATTATTAACTTGGACGACGCCTATAAGTCTCAATTGAGACACTGGCAGCGGGGGGTTGCACTTCTTTCTGGCGGACAGTTCCTGGTTCAGGACGAAGTTCAACCGGTGTCCAAGGCCGACGTCGTATGGCACTTTCATACTTACGCCACGGTTGTCTTAAGTTCTGATGCTCGGACAGCAACCTTGGTTGAGGCTGGGCGTTCCATCAAAATACATCTGCTGACGCCGTCCATGCGATTTTCGCGAGAATTCCCTCAGACGACGCCTCCGCAGTACCCCGTGACAGGCATGACTGATCTGGTCATCCAGCTACCGGATGTAACGGTACCCACAACGATCGCCGCTCTTTTCTCGTCGCCCACCGGATCTGGAGCCGCAGACGTGAAACCACTCACTAAGTGGTAGAGTCGCGCAGTCACTCGCACGTCGAGAATTGGCGGACGGTCATCGCGAGGCGATCGTCTTCAACTATTCCTGGATGGCTGTTCGGAGACTTCCGTAGTCGACTGGGCATCCTTCCGGAGAACGAACTGTAATAGAGTCCAATTCGCCACGACCAACAGCCCATCGGTGAGGAGACTTGCCCAGGCAGCGCCGTACCATCCATAACGAGGAATGAGCCAGACGTTCATTCCGCAATTCATGGTGGCCGCTATCACTTGAGAAGTCGTTCGGTATTTCTGAAGCCCCGCTGCCGTCAACGCAAAGCCTGTGATCTGGTGAATTCCGCGAAAGAAGGGGATCAAGCAGAGCCATCGAACGGCATGCACGCTGTCGGAAAACCCTCGGCCAACAATATGAGGGATGAGCGGAGCTGTCACGAAGATTGCCAGTGACAGAGATGCTCCAAGAGGGATCGTTCGCTTGAGCAGCCGGTTCGTCACTTCTGACGTTGCTCTCACTCCCTGCTGACCTTCACGAAATAGCTTAGGCATGGTGGCGAGTTGAATAGAGCTTATGGGAATTGTGGCAATATCAATGACGCGGTAGGCCATCGTATAGATGCCGTTTGCGTAATTCATGCCATAGTGACTCAGCAGCGTCTTGTCGATGTCGTTATAGACGCCAGTTGTAGATGCCGCAAACGAGTACCCAATGCCTTCTGCTCCATGTTTCAGTGAAAGTCGCAGATCAAGGCGCGGTCGCCCCAGGAGAACGGTCACAGTCGTAATTGCGATAAACATCGAAATGAGTGAAACCGCCGTTGAGGCCACAGACCACTGCCATGCGGTGGCTCGATGCATGACAAGAATCATTCCGCCGGCTGCAATGACCCGCATGAGATTTGTGAGCAGATTCAAGCCTGCAGTAAACCGCAGTTTTTCGAACGCTTGGAAGACTCGCCCCGTTTCACCTGTGACTTGGGCGCAGATGCAGTTTGATATGGCGGCCAGCGGAAGCAGGGTGGCGCTACGGGCGTTCAGAAAATGAGGCCCGAGGAACGAGAGTACGATCGTCATGGTGGTGCCGACTGTTACAGTGACGAAGAGTAAGTTTCCCCAGTAGACCGCGAATTTCGTCGGCTCACCCGAAACATAGCGGAGGAGCACCATTCCAGAGCCAAGGGTGGTGTAAAGCGATACCAGCATCGCGAGAGCAAAGGCTCCGCCATACACGCCGTATTCCACGGCTCCCAGCAACCGCGCCAGAATGACAAAATAGCCAGCTTGCAATAGGACTGACGTACCTTGTCCGGCCGCCATCCAAACTGTGTTCCGACCAGTGGTGGTTCCTAGAAGGCGCTTCCATTCACGCAGCAAGATATTCATGCGGGAGATGAACCAAGGATGAACACATGATTCAGAAACAAAAAAAAGAACCCCGCTCGCTGAGAGGCTAGCTTCTGTGCAGCCGTGACCATGATTGTGCCTCGCTCGGCTAAGACTACGATGCAATGCTTGGTGGATCAAGTCAACCTTGTGAGGCTAGTCGAGTTCTAGGGACCCTCTCTGCTGACGGGGCTATGGAAGTTGTGACGTATTTCGCATCGGCGGAACTAGTGGCCGATCGGCAGTTCAGCGCCATGGTCGTAGATTGGAGCGGTCTCGTTGTGGGCTTCATCTCTGGGAGCGCTCTATCTGAGTGCTCTCATCACGAGGGTATAACGAGCCTCAGAGCATGAGATCTGATATGCGACGATGGACTGCATGCCCGGTACGAAAGAGCTGGCCTCTAGTGGTCTTTGGTGCTCGCTGAGCTGAACGAAAACGATGCGTTTACTGCAGATTACGCAACTTCAAGGCGGTTGCCCGCCGATCACCAATCGTGTAGTGTATTGTCAGGCTACATCGGAACCGTGCCAAATTCCTCCGTATCGCACACGTTGAACCGCAGGCTATTGTCCGCGGCCCTCGGTTGTGATCGGCAAGCCATCATCTTCAACCTCGGAAGCGGGTAGCTTTGGACTCTGGAAAACTGCAAGATCAGGGAAGCACGGCGGAAGGAAAACTTCTGACCATTGGAGACCTTCTCCGGTTTCTACAACGGCGTAGGTGGACGATCCTCGGCTGCCTCCTTGGATTCTTTGTACTGGCGATTGCCTATTGCGCTGTCGCCACCCGTCGGTATGCTTCCGAGTCAATCATCGAAATAAAGCGCCCCGATGATACGCTGGGACTTAATACTCTCGTGAGCGGCTCGTCGCAGATGAACGGCGAAGAGAATCCGCTTCAGGAGAATGTAACTCTGGCGACTAAGGTTGCCGAGTTGCAGTCCGAGTCCCTTGCCCTCCGTGTCGTTGAAGAGTTGAACATGGAGCAGACATCGGACTATAAGCCTCGCTTGACCTTGGGGAGCCTGAATCCGGTTGGATGGCTCGCCGGCTTTCTCAGTCCGGCTGCTAAAGGGGACCCTCCCGGGACGGCATTTTTGGATTCACCTTCCCGCCGGATGCTCGCATTCAAGATCTTTGAGTCACATCTGAAAGTCGAAGTGGTAGCAGGGACGCGCTTGATTTCGATCACCTATCAGAGCCCCTCTCCTGAACTCGCGGCGCAGGTAGTGAACACACTCACGAACGATCTTTCCCAGTACGGTTTTGAGACAAAATATAAAGCTACTCAACGGATGTCTTCCTGGCTTGCCGACCAAATTGATTCGGTTCGACAGCACGCTGAGGACATGCAGCAGCAGGAAGCCGCCCTGCGGCGAGATACAGAAACATATAATATGGGCGGCACCAATGCTGCCGGACAAACCCTTGTGTACAGTCCTCTGCTAGACCACCTGCAGCGGACTACCGACACACTGAGCCAGGCCGAGGCAAATCGCATTGTTCGCGGCGCGGTCGCACAGATTGTGAAGACCCGTAATCCGGTTTTGATCTCGGGGTTGGCCGGCAGCGGTCTCGGTGGCAGCGGCAATACATCTTCCGCCGAGTCTTTGAATCTTATTCGAGATCTCCAAAATAGAGATGCGCAACAACAGTTACTGATCTCTCAAGATGAGCAACGGCTTGGATCCGCCAACCCGAAGCTGATTCAGGAGAGAGCCCAGCTGACATCGATTCAGGAAGCGGTCAAGGCGGAAGAGGATCGTCTGGCAGCCCGTGCCAGCAATGACTATGAGGTCGCTGCGCAGGAAGAACAGGGCGCGCGAAACGAGCGGGACGCCATCATGAAGCGCGCCGACGTGGTGAATGACAAGGTCCTCCAATATGAGATCGTTCACCAGGAGGCCTCTGATGCGCGGCTTCTCTACACAGACCTCAATCGCAGGCTAAGCGAAGCGGGAGTTCTTGCCGGCCTTCAGTCAAACGATATGACGGTTGTTTCTGCTGGCTTTGCGCAGGATAAGCCTGCATCTCCGCGCATTATTCTTATTCTGGGCGGCGCCATCCTCTTCGGAGGAATCATCGGTCTTATGATCGCCGGAATTCAAGATGTGCGTGATGACAAAGTCAACTCGGTTGAAACCGTTGAATCGGAACTCGGCATCCCGGTCTATTCCGTCATGCCTGACTTCAACGCGCCCGATAGCCTCTACGGATATGGCAAGTATTTCTATGGGCGTTATGGTTTTCGCAAGAAGAAGGATTCCTCAGCACCTGAAGCGGAGGAAGGAGCCCCTCACGCCATTCACGTTGTAAGTCGACCGGATTCCCAATATTCGGAGGCGCAACGCGTTCTTCGTACCGCCATCATGCTCTCCCGTACCGGCACTCCGGCGAAGACAATCCTCATTACAAGTAGCACACCAGGTGAAGGCAAGAGCACTACGAGTACGAATCTTGGAGCTACATTTGCACGCACCGGGCTACGAACGCTCCTGGTGGAAGCGGATCTGCGAAAACCAGTGCTCGCACGCCGTCTCGGCCTGGCGCCGTCCACGGACGGCTTATCAAGAATCATTACAGGTCATCTTGATCAAGATTGGGTCGTTGAAGTGCCGGGCGTCCCGAATATGTGGGCCATCCCAGCTGGTCAGCGACCACCAGATCCCTATGAGCTCATCAGTTCGGATGTCATGAGGGACTTGGTTAAGCGATGGGGGGAACGTTTTGACCTTGTGATCCTTGATGGACCGCCTGTGCTCCCAGTCATTGATTCGGTGATGCTCTCTGAACATGTGGATCTTGTGCTGGTGATCACGAGGTTTAATCGTACGAGCATCAGGTCGTTGCGCACCACCCATAGGTTGCTTAGCCGACAGGTACGCGCCAGTATCGGCGCCATTCTCAATGCTGTGGCGCAGGGCAGCGAAGGTTACTACGACTACTACGGGTACAGACAGAATCCCTATAAGTATGCGGACAACGAGGAGGGATCATGAAGACTAGTCAGGTGCGATTTGGCCTCCTCTTTCTCGTTGCTTCTGGAGCTTTGCTGTTTTGCTCCGCACGCGCCCAGCAGCTCGCGGTTCCACCTTCCGGTCCCGCAATGACCAGCAATTTGCCGGCGGCGGAGAGTCTGCCAATCGTTGCTGGCGATATCATCGCCGTTCACGTTTTTGATGATACTGATTTGGACCAGGCACATCTTCGTGTGACCGACGCGGGCACAGTCCCTCTGCTGTTGCTGGGCCCCATTAGAGTGACCGGCCTTACTCCGGGCGAGGCGGGTACGGTCATCGCCAATGCCTACGTGCAGCATAACCTCCTGATTAACGCTCATGTACAGGTAACAGTCGAATCGATCTCGTCCGCTGACGTGACGGTGTTCGGTAACGTCAACGGAGTTACTGGTCAGACCAACGGCATTGCGTTTACGCTGAATTCCCCCCGGCCGCTGCTCACCGTTCTCGCCATGGCAGGCGGATTTAATGATCGGGCTTCGCACACCGTTACGATTGAGCGACGTGGTCCGGAGAAGCAACGTATTACGGTGAGATTGCCGGTCGATCCGATCGAAGATCTAAGCAATGACCCTATGGTGTATCCGGGGGACATCGTGGTTGTTCCCCGCGCCGGGATCGTTTACGTGCTCGGAAACGTGACACAGCCCAAAGGAATCGTGATGAATGAGGACGGCAAGCTGAGCCTGCTGCAGGCGATCAGCCAAAGCGCTGGTCCGCTCCCCACCTCATCCTTGAAGAGTCTCATGTTGTTCCGCAAAGAGAACGGGGAGTACAAGGCTATTCCCGTGAACCTGGGTAAGATCCTTCATGGCAAGGCTCCTGACATTGCCCTCGCTCCCGAAGATGCGATCTACGTTCCATTCAGTGTTGGCAAGAATCTGTTGGTGAATGCTTCTGGAATCACCGCCGCTCTGGCCAGTTCGACTGCGACAGGACTTATCTATACCCATTGATCCTTGTTACTCTGGCGACGTAACGAAGCCGCGCACTCTGTGACACCTAGGCTCGCGCGAAGACAACGGCCGCTTCGGGGTTTTTGGCTAAGGACCGATCAACGGGCGGAGTCGGTCAGGGCAAAAATGGCCCATGCGAGTTCGCGCCTCTGCCTCGGGGCGTGATTGGTAGGCAGCGCAAATGTCCCCGAACGTCTGCACACTCAATCCATCCTCACCAACAGGCGACATCGCGATCTGGCCACCATTGGATCGGATTAGCCTCGCGAGAGCGCATTGTTCGTTGGTACTGAGGCGGCTGCCAAACGGTCTCGATTGGGAAGCAGCTCAGCGACAGTGAGCGGGATGCACGCCTGGAAAGCGCGGGCCGCGCGATGTTTGATGTTCTATGGGCGCGAGGGCATACACACCCACATCCAGTTCTCAGGCAATTCCCGGTCTCAACGTTCAATGAGGAGATCCGCCTCGGTACCACGGACTTCTTCGAATTGTCGCGCTGAAACCGTAGGCGTCCGGAAGTATCGCTTCAGCGCGGTGATGTGCCGTTCAAAGCCGTAGAACGATGCAGCAGCGATCGCGATGACCGTAAGAAACTCTACGACCATGAAAACTAATAGCTTCGGCACGTTTCCGCTTGTGACGGCGGTCGTGTAGAAGTTGTTCTTTTTTAGGACCGCGAATAAGAAGACATGCAGTAAATAAATTCCATAACTGATCTTCCCCACAAAGATGAGCGGGGAAGCTCTAAGTACCTTGGAGGAGAGGGAATTGTCTTTAAGCAGTATCAAAAGGAATGCACCGCTTGCGTAAACCACTGGCGTCTGCCACTCTAACGGCACAATCAATAGCCACGCTACGAGCCAAGCCAGTGGCCGGAACCGTTGGAGATCTCCTTTATAGCTCGCCAGAAGTGAGCCTAATGCGAGGGCATCAAGATGTCGGAGGGTGTTGTGGGCGGAGACGACGTCCCAGTGACGAAGAATGGGGCAGACCACCATCAACACGGCGCAGAACACCATGAGACGCTTCCTCGTGAGCATCCAAACTAATGCGGGCCAAGCGAGATAAAACTGTTCCTCCACTGCCAGGGACCAGATCGGACCGAATGGGACGGGTTGGGCGTGATCGACGCCATAGGTTAAGTTGGAAACATAGAATAGATAGGGCCACCAACTGACACCGTGCCGCCCAAAGGCACCGGAGGCCAAAGTGAAGATTACGACCAGGTAATAAAGCGGCCAAATACGGAGCCCGCGGCGAGCGTAGAAATTTCTGAAGTAGTGAGGTGAGTCTTTTTCGGCAAGCAGAATGCCTGTGATTAGGAAACCAGAAAGTACAAAGAACATCTGCACGCCAGTCGCCCCGTACTGGGCAATGTAGTGGCGTGCAGCGGGGAAATGAGTAAAGTTCGGACCTGAATGCCCGATGAGAACAAAAACCACTGCTACGGCCCGAAGACCGTCAAGTTGGCCAATATATTTTCTCATTACGAGTACGCTAGCAGGTTCTTGAAGGAAGCGGCGACCTTCTCAATGATGGCGTCGACCCAGCCGGCGGACGCCACCTTGGGGAATGGTCCGGAAGTGCGCCACAGATACGAATGCTTGGTTTGAGCGTGAGGCGTGCAGTGGTAGGCGGGAGCGGCGGCTCGGCGGCGGCGGATCAAGTAGGTGAAGATTGTGTTGGGAGACGGTTGCAGAGCCGTTGACTCTTGATGGTTATACCGGCATCGGCTGCTTTGTCCCGCGTCCCAGCGCATCCTTGATGGTGTCCCTGGTGGAGCGGTTGAGCCGCCACTTCACCCCCTCGAGCCAGATAGAAAATCGGGTCGAGACCGGTGGCGTCGCTTTGCCGAAGTGCCGCTTCAAACGCCACACCTCGCGGTGATAGCAATATGCCTCGCGATAACCGGCGCTGAAGTGGACGACATCGGGTTCAACCAGAACCCCTTCCTTGATGAAGTGGCAGTCGCCCTTGAAGACATCAAGATGAATGGCGCCACGCGAGTTGATCGGAGTCCACATTCCATGGATACCCGCCGAGACCAGGGGAATGTCGCAAATCGCCAGGGCGAGTGCGAACAGCGGCTCATCCGTGATCCCGCCGCCATAATAGGTGCCAATCCTGAGGGTGTCTGCCTGCTGGAGAAGGTCTCGTGCCGTATCGAAGAATTTCGTCGTCAGTTCACTCTGGCGGAAGTAGTAACATCCACCGTTGAATCGGGGTAGGCGAGTCAGATTGAACTTATTCAGCACATAGGGAACATCGACGTCGTACATGGTGTCTGCGGCGGTGACATAGCGCCAGCCAAGGATGCTTACATCCTGTTTGCCGAAGGTGTCGAACAGACGACTGAGGTTATTCACCACCAGGCAGTCTGTGTCGATGTAGATCGTCTCTTGAAAGGGGGTAATCCGATCGAGATAGAACTTGGGCACCATATTATCTCCGTACTCCGCAGTGTGGGGGATGATATGGGTGTAATACTCTGCCAGTTCTGGATCGGTGGAGTCGGTCAGGATGGCGACCGGAAGGTTCGGGGCGTTGAGACGGAGTGACATCCCAAGCCATTTTGCCATCTCAATATATTTTTCACCGCCGAGGGCCATGGTGATGAGGCCCCGTTGAAGCCCTTCGGTCTGCATGTTTCCTCCAGAGGTAGTTGTCATTATAGGCGAGCATTGTGAGATGCCAACCACCCTGGATTCGCCGGTTCGAGGTTCGAAGGTAATCCTCGCCCGCGTGAGATATGTCAGGGCCCTGCGTCAGCGCAGATCGACCTGAGCCTCAATGGCAAAACGTACGAGCTGAGACCGGCTGCGCACGCCGATCTTCTCGAAGAGCTTCTGCACGACAGCCTTCACTGCGCTTTCCGTCAGGTCGAGGCGGGCTCCGATTTCCTTGTTGCCGAGGCCCTCGAGGATTCCCCGGAGAACCTGTGACTCGCGTGGCGTCAGCCGGCTGAGGCCGGCGCTGCTGGCTGCGGCGCGGGGTTCCTCGTCGTTCAGGAGGGTCAGGGCCGCGCCGGAGGAGATCCAGCGTTCGCCCTTCGCTGTGCGTTGGATCGCCAGTACGAGTTCGGCGGGCGGCTCGGTCTTGAGGAAGATGCCAGCATTCATCTGCCTTACGGCTTTGTGCAGGTCGCGGATATCCATTCCAGCCGTGACCATCAAGGCCTTCGCGCCAGGCCGCACCTGACGAAGGCGGCGAAGTAGGTCGAGGCCATTGGAGGCCAGCGTCGCCGTGTTGGCGAGTTCGTAGTCGATCAGGGCTACGTCGAAGTCGAGGCCACGCTGAAGAGCGGACATGGCCTCGTCTGCCGTAGCGAAGTCACCACTGATATGGAAGCCCGGTTCTTCCTCGAGCATCCGGCGCAGGCTCTCGCGGAAGAGCGTGTGGTCATCGACTAGGATCACCTCGATTGGATTCATCGTCTCTGTGCTCACTCTTCCACCTCCGCTATGGTTAGGTCCACGATGAATGTAGCGCCGATCGGGCTGGCCTCATAGCGAAGGTCGCCGTGGAAACTGCGCATCATCGCCTTGGAAAGATATAGTCCCAGCCCTGTAGCTCCGCCTCGCTCCCCGAAGGGACGAAAGAGCTTGTCCGGATCTCCGACCCCGGGACCGTTGTCGGAGACGGCGATGTGGATCATATCCTGACGGTGCGTGGCGGAGACCCGGACTTGTGGATGTTCCGTGTCCCCCAGCGCCGACTGCGCGTTGCGGAGGAGGTTGAGGAAGACCTGGATGAGACTCGAGGAGTCGGCCCAAACGGCCGGCAGTCCCGGCGCGATCTCCCAGGAGAGATCGATGTCTGCCTCTCGCAGCGAGGCCTGTACCACGATGTAGAGGTCGCTGAGAAAGTTGTCGAGATGTACGTGTGTGGCCTGCCGCTTAACTAGCGAAAGCTCTGCGGAGGCCATACGCTCAAGAGCCGCGACCAGCTGACGCAGGGCGTCAAACTCTTTGACCTGACGTGCTCCGGGCTTGTCGATCAACAGGTTCTGTTGCACGTTCGAGATCGCAGCGCAGATGTTGCGGATCTCATGCGACAGCGCTCCGAGCGCGATGCGTGAGCTGACCAGCACTTGCTCCAGATTGGCCTGCTCGCGATCGCGCGTCTCATTGGAGGCGTCGATGATCATCGCCGTCAGACGACGTCCCTGGGGACTGTTGTAGGTCGAGAACCAGACGTCAGCGAGAAAAGGATCCTTGTTGGAGCGAAAGCCCTGGCACTGCATCATGGTGCGGAGACGTTCGAAGCCCTGCCGGCCGACTTGCACGCGGGCCAGCGACGGGACGAATTGTTGCAGCGCCATTCCCTGCAGGGAAGCGGTAGGGGAATCGGGGACGCCGCTCCAAAGCTGCTGTGCCGCATCATTCGCATCCAGAATCCTGCCGGACTCATCTACAGTAACAATGCCGATCGACGAATTTGCCACCACCAGCCGAAGTTGCTCTTCGACGCCGCGCCGGGTCTCCACTTCGGCTCGCAGGGCCGTTGAATGTTCTTCTTCGACGCGCCGCCGCTGGAAGGTCTCATGCACATAGAGACCCACCGCCACGTAAGCAAAGCAGTACAGAGCATCGCGGGGGAGGCCCTCGTTGAGATTCCAGCCGAACGCGTCCGCAAACTCGGCCGCAAAGGTGCAAACAAGGCCGAGCAGCACGATCTGCCAGCGCCGCAGCGCCGCGCTCATCAGGATGATGGGTGCGACATAGAGCGGCGACAACGGAATGGCGGCGCCAATCTTGGTGTCGACGACCACGATCAGGAGGATTGCAGCAAGTCCACCGAACAGCACGGTGCGCCGTCCCTTGGGAGTCGCAACCGATCTCTCCAGCCACCGATCAACCTGAAACTTCATCGCCATCTGCGCGGTGCATCCTGTCCCGTTCGCGAAAGACCAACCCCTTCATACTCTATGAAAATCGAAAGATAGAGAATGTCTCGTAAGAGCGCGAGAGGGCCGCGTGCTCCTTGCGGCACGACTCATTTAGCCTAGTAGACGTGAGCCGGCCTCGGAGTAGCCAGTCGGCGAGAACGTGATGCCGTTATCCGGATAGGGTGATTTGCCAGGCTTTGTAGAAGCCGGCAGGAACCCTTTCCATCGCCGAAACCATTCAAGCGAGGAAAGTTTGCGGGAGAGATCAGGCCTGGTGAAGCTGCATGCAGGTGTCGGCATTGTTGCCGCGATGGGGCTGGCCATGGCCTCCCTTGGCGGCTGCAAGGAAAAACAGGAAGACAAGAGCGCACAGGAGGCTCCTCCCGCCGCGGTGTCGGTGGAGGGAAGCAGCGTCAACGACCTGGTGCGTGTGTCCAATCCGCAGCGGTTCCGCCTTACATCCGCCGAAGTGCGGTCAGTTGACGCCACGCTGGCAGTGACTGGGTCGGTGAACCCTGACGTCTCGCGTGAGATTCCGGTGCTGTCCCTGGCGAATGGTCGGGTGGTCGCGCTGCACGTGGGGCTTGGCGATACGGTGCGCAAGGGCCAGCCGGTGATGGATGTTCAGAGCACGGATGTGGCGGCAGCCTTCAGCACCTATACCAAGGCCGTCAACGACGAGCACCTCACTGACGTGACGCTGACCCGCGACAAGCTGCTCTATGACAAGGGAGCGATTGCGCAGAGCCAGCTCGAGACCGCACAGTCTGGAGAGGACGATGCTAAGGCCGACCTGAGGGCCGCCGAGCAGCAGCTCCGGGTGCTGGGCGTCGATAAGAATCATCCCGCCGACACGGTGAAGATCTACGCTCCTGCCAGCGGCGTCATCATCGCACAGAACACGACGGCTTCTGGAGCGGCGGGCATTACCTACGCCGGCGCCAACGGTTCGCTCACCATCGCGGATCTCTCGCATGTGTGGGTCATTTGCGATGTCTATGAGAACGACCTCGCGCGGGTGAAGCTGGGAGATCCCGCGGACATTCACATCAACGCCTTTCCCGGAAAGACCTTCCGCGGCACCGTGAGTGACATCGGAGCGGTCCTCGATCCCTCGATCCGCACGGCGAAGGTACGCATCCAGGTTCCGAACCCAGGTGGCTTGCTGCGGATCGGCATGTTCGCTACGGCGACGCTCGATATCGCGAAGTCCACGATGCAGACGACGCTGCCTAGCACGGCGGTGCTCCATCTGCATGACCGCGATTATGTGTTCGTTCCGGGGGGCGATGGAACCTTCCGGCGCGTCTCAGTAAAGCTCGGAACCTCGCTCGACGGTGGCTGGGTGGTGGTGCAGTCCGGGCTGGCTGCGGGGCAGCAGGTCGTAGCCAATGCGCTCGAACTGCAGAACACGGCGGACCAGGGATGATTCGCCGGCTCGTCGATTTCGCCCTGAATAACCGCTTCATCATCCTCGTCTTTGCGGTGCTGCTGTTCGTGTGGGGAGCCATCAGCTTCCACAACCTTCCGGTGGAAGCCTATCCGGACGTGGCGAACAACTACGTCAGCGTGATCACGCAGTGGCCGGGCCGCTCTGCCGAGGAGGTCGAGCAGCAGGTGACGGTGCCGCTGGAGAATGCCATGGCGGGCATCCCGCACATGAGCCATCTCCGCTCGACCACGTTGGCGGGCCTGTCCAGCGTCGTCATGGTCTTCGACGATGACAGCGTCAACGACTGGAATCGTTCCAAGGTCAATGAGCGGCTCTCGCAAGTGAATCTTCCCGCGGGCCTGCAGCCACAGATGGGCACGGACTGGAGTCCGGTCGGCCAGATCTACTGGTACACGTTGAAGAGTACCAATCCGCAGTACGACACCATGGCTCTCAAGAGCCTGGAGGATTGGAAGCTTGAGAAGGCCTTCCGCAGCGTACCCGGCGTGGTCGATGTCTCCAGCTTCGGCGGAACAACGCGCGAGTACCAGGTCATCATCGACCCGGAAAAGCTGATCTCTTTTGGACTGACGATTCAGCAGGTGCAGCAGCAGATCGCCGCGAACAACGTCGATGCGGGCGGAAGCTTCATCGAGCAGGGCGAGCAGCAGATCAACGTACAGGAGGTCGGCCGCTTCAGGACGACCGATGACATCGCGAACACCGTGTTGAAGGCGTCGAACGGTGCTGCTCTCAAGGTCAGCGACGTGGCGACGGTCATACAAGCGCCCAAAATCCGCCTGGGGCAGATCGGCAAGACCTGTAAGCCTGGCGACTACACCTGCGGCAACGAGCCGCCGCAAGACAAGAAGTCCATCCGCCGCGCCGATGGAAAGTTGGTCGATGACGACGATGTGGTCGAAGGCATCGTGCTGCTGCAAAAGGGCGCGGACTCCGATGGCGTGCTCGACGCGATTCACGAGAAGGTGAAGGACCTGAACGAGCATGTCCTTCCTCCGGGCGTGAAGATCGTGCCGTTCCTCGACCGCAGCGACCTGCTCAAGCTAACTACGCACACGGTGCTGCACAACCTTACCGAGGGCATCGTGCTGGTTGCCTTGGTGCTGTTGATCTTCCTCGGCAATGCACGTGGCGCGCTCATCTGCGCGATCACCATTCCGTTCGCGCTGCTGTTCGCGTCGATCTGCCTCGACCTTCAACACATTCCAGCCAACCTACTCTCGTTGGGAGCGCTGGACTTCGGCATGGTGGTCGAAGGCGCGGTGGTCATGGTGGAGAACATCGTTCGCCACCTGAGTCACAAGCGCGACGTCAACCGCTCGGTGAACGATCAGATCCGTGAGGCCGCGCACGAGGTACAGCGCCCGGTCTTCTACTCCATCACCATCATCATCACGGCCTACCTTCCCATCTTCACGCTGCAAGCGGTTGAGGGACGGCTCTTCAAACCGATGGCGTGGACGGTTGCCTTCGCGTTGCTCGGTGCGCTGCTGTTCTCGATGCTGATTGCACCTGTGCTGGCAAGCTTTATCTTCAGCAAGGGCACACGCGAGTGGGAAAACCCGGTGATGCACTGGCTGCTGACCCGCTACCGCAAGGATGCAACATGGGCGATCGAGCACAAGTGGGTGCCGTTTAGCGCAGCTGCCTTCGTGCTCGCGCTTAGCGCCTATCTTGGCTTCGGCGGAGCCATCGGTTCGGAGTTCCTACCGCATCTCGATGAGGGCGCAATCTGGGTGCGAGGTTCGCTCGCGCCCAGTACAGGACCCACGCAGAGTCATGCGATTGCCGAGAGGACACGTGTCTTGCTCGCCAGCTTCCCCGAGGTGCGTCAGGTCGTGAGCCAGATTGGCCGCCCTGATGATGGAACCGATCCGACAGGTTTCTTCAACACCGAGTACTACGTCGACCTGAAGCCGAAGGATGAGTGGCGTCCGGTCTTCAAGCAGAACAAGGAAGAGCTGATCTCAGCGATGGACCGCGAGTTGGAGAAGTATCCTGGCGTGGTGTGGAACTTCTCGCAGCCGATCTCCGACAACGTGGAAGAGGCAGTGAGCGGCGTCAAGGGCGAGTTGGCCGTGAAGCTCTACGGCGATGATCTGAAGACGCTGGAAACCAAAGGCGATGAGATCGTCAACGTGATGAGCAAGGTCCCGGGTGTTGCGGACCTCGGCTTGTTCCGAGTGCTTGGCCAACCCAACCTCAACTTCGTGGTCGACCGTGCTGCAGCCGCACGTTACGGCATCAATGTTGCCGACATCCAGAACGAGATCGAGGGTGCAGTGGGGGGCACCATTGCGGGTGCTCCTGTGACGCAGGTGTTCGATGGCGAAGCCAAGTATGACGTGATGGCGCGCTACGATCCGAAGTATCGTTCGACGCCTGAGTCCATCGAGAACATCCGCCTGGTCGCTCCATCCGGCGAGCGGGTCTCGCTCGCGCAGCTGACGCATGTTCAGATCGCCGACGGCGCGGAGGAGATCTATCGCGAATCGGGCGGCCGTTATGTGGCCATCAAGTACAGCGTGCGCGATCGCGATCTCGGCAGCACCGTGCGCGAGGCCATCGACAAGGTGAACCACGATGTGAAGCTGCCGGTGGGCTATCACCTCGACTGGGCTGGTGAATATGCCAGCCAGCAACGCAGTTCGCGACGCCTGATGATTGTTTGCCCGCTGACGATCCTGCTGATCTACCTGATCCTCTACGGCATGTTCGGCTCGATGAAGTGGGCGAGTCTGGTGCTTGCGAACGTGGCGATGGCGCCGCTGGGCGGCATGCTCGCGCTGCTGCTCACGGGCAATCACTTCAGCGTGTCGACTGGTGTTGGCTTCCTCGCGCTGTTCGGCGTCAGCGTGCAGACCGGCATCATCATGCTGGAGTGCATCAACCAGATGCGCGTCAACGGCCATCCGCTGAAAGACGCTGCCGTTGAAGGGGCTGTGCTGCGTTTGCGACCGATCATGATGACGATGCTCGTGGCGACGCTGGGTCTGTTGCCGGCTGCTCTCTCGCATGGCATCGGCTCTGACTCGCAGCGGCCCTTCGCGATTGTGATCGTCGGCGGCCTCATCGGCGCCTTGATGATGGGTATCTTCCTCATGCCGACGCTGTATGTGTGGATCGCGCGGCCGAATGACGTGCTGCCCACACCGGACACGGAGTTTGAGAACTGATGATGAAGAGCAACGAGCAACTGGTCCTCACTCATGCAGGCATTCGCTCTATGGTGCCCCTCGCATTGGTGTGTGTGCTGCTCTCGAGTTCGCGCAGCTGGGGACAGGCACAGCAGGCCCCGGCAGACACGCAGAGCGTACGCTCGGCGGCTGAGGCATACGCGGCCAGTGCTCAGCGCGGCGCCGATCCCCGGCAGCCGCCGCAGTCGAAGCCCGGAGCGCTCACACTACAGCAGGCTGTGGAGCAGGCCAAGGCCAAGAACCCCACGATCCTCGCCGCGGAGGAGAACCTTCGTGCCGTGCGCGGCCAGGAGATCCAGGCTGCCGTGCGAGCCAACCCGAACTTCACGCTCTATGGGACCGACGTCTCAGAAAACGCGAATGCTGTAACGCCGTACAACTACAGCGCACAGGTCTCGCGGCTCTTCGAGCGCGGACAGAAGCGGCGCTGGCGCATGGACGATGCGAAGGCGACTAGCGCCGAGACCGAAGCGCAGCTCAACGACCAGCTCCGACAGACGGTGCTCGCGGTAAAGCAGGCGTTCACCAAGATGCTTGTCGCGAAGGAAGCGCTGGAACTGGCTACGGCAACGCTGAAGGACTATCGGCACGAGGTCGAAATTGGAGAGGACCGCTACAAGGCTGGCGATCTCGCGAAGCTCGACTTCGAGCGGCTCGATCTGCAACTCGCGAGCTTCGAGAGTGATCAGTCGAACGACATCGTGAACCTGCAGCAGGCCAGCTATCAGCTGCAAACGTTGCTGGGCATCGACAAACCTTCCGACGAGTTCGACGTGAGAGGCGATGTGATTCCTCCTGTGATCACCGAGACTCGGGCCACTCTGGAGCAAAAGGCGATTGATGCGCGGCCTGACTTTGCCGCGGCTCGCTTTGCGGTGAACGCCGCAGACGCGAACTACAAGCTTGTCGTCGCGAATGGCAGCACGGACCCAACGCTTGAGATGGAATATGATCGCTCCGGCACGGAGAACTCGTTGGGCTTCTCGGTCAACATCCCACTGCGTCTCTTCGATCGCAACCAGGGCAATAAGCAGACCGCAAAGTTCCAGGCGAGCTCTGCGCGGTTCACGCTGACTGCGGCCCGCAACCAGGTGACTTCAGACGTTGATCAGGCATGGGTGGGATATTCCGAGGCCAAACGGCTCTCAGATCGCTTCTCGGAGCGCTACCTGGACGAGTCGCACGATGTGCTCAACATTGCGCAGTATGCCTTCGAGCACGGAGGCCTCACCCTGATTGACTATCTTGATGCCCTGCGGGATTTCCGCACCTCAACTGCGGATGCACTCAACGCGTACCAGAATACGTGGATTGCGATCCATCAGCTGAGCGCAGCGAGCGCGACGGAGCTTGTGCCTTAGCTCTGAGAAGAATTCAAAGGCACAAAGATGCGCAACGGGTATGACGCTTCAGCGTCATACCCGTTGCGCGTTGTGATGATCGAGAGCTAGGGAGTGGAGCGGATCTTGTCGGTAGCTGCCGCACTCGTGATCGTCGCCGCCGCCGGAAGCTGCGTCGTATCCCATCCGCCGCCGAGCGCCTGCACCAGCTCGACCGCCGCAGTCATCTCGTTGATCTTCAACTGAACCTGAGTCGTCTGATCGCCGAGCAGCGTTGTCTCGGCGCTCAGCACGTTGAGGTAGGGATCGACGCCGGTCTCATAGCGCGCGTTGGCGAGATCCAGATAACGCTGCGCAGCCTTAATCGAGTCGTCCTGCTGAATGGTCTGCGCCGACGTCGTTCGCAGCGTGGCGAGGTAGTCTTCGACCTGCTGGAACGCCGTGAGCACGGTCTGCCGGTAGGAAGCCACATCCGCGTTGTACTGCGCCGTATATTGCTGTACGGTAGCGCGGCGCAGCCCGGCGTCGAAGATGGTCTCTGTTGCGGACGAACCTAGCGACCACAGGAACGCTGGCGCCGAAAAGAGATTCGCGATGTGAGACGATTCCAGGCCGCCAGAGCCGCTGAGGCTGAGCGTGGGGTAATAGGCTGCCTTCTCGACGCCGATCAGTGCATTCGCCTCGGCCATGGTGCGCTCGGCGGCGGCGATGTCGGGCCGACGTTCAAGCAGCTGCGAGGGCACACCAACCGGAATGGAAGGCGGCTTCGCCGATAGTGCTTTGACCGCCATCGAGAAGCTGCCCGCGGGCTTGCCGATCAGCGTCGCGATAGCATGTTCATAGATGGCACGATTTGTAGCGACGCTTGTGCGCTGCTCGATCGCGTTGTCGAGCGTCACTTCGGCTTGTGCGACCGACTCGTCACTATCGATGCCGGTGTCATAAAGCGCCTTGGTCAGGTCGAGCGACTTGCGATCGGCGTCTACGGTTTTGTCGTAAACGTCCTGCAGCGCATCCTGACCGCGGAGCTCGAAGTAATAGATGGCGAGGGACGCCTGCTCGGAAAGACGTTCGTTCTCGAGATCGGCAGCCGAGACCTGCGCCGCGAACTGGTACTCCCGGACTTGATTCCGCACGCGACCCCACAAGTCCGGCTCCCACGAAACGTCGAAGGGCAGCGAGAGCACCGTCGAAGTCGAACCCGCCGCAGTCGTGGTTGCAGACGTTGTCCCACCCGAGGTGGTCGTTACGTCATGCAGCGTTCCCGGTGTGTGCGTGCGGCCCCACGACGGGCCAACGCTTAGCGTGGGAAAGAACGACGAGCGTGCTTCATTGACTAGCGCGCGCGAGGCCATGAAGTTCTGGAAGTACTGCTGGACAGTCTGATTGTTGATGTCCAACTGCTCTTCGAGTGCATTCAACTCAGGCTCCTGGAAGACCTCCCACCACTTGCCCTTCAACATCGCGTCCGAGGGCTGCGCCGGCTTCCATGAGCCATCGGGAAGGTTCGCGTACGTCGCCTGAGTGGTCTCCTTGTAGGCAGGCGGAGGAGGAGGCGCCGAGGCGCGGTTGTACTTGGGCCCGACATTGCAGCCCGTCAGCGTAACGGCTGCGAGCGCGGTTCCAAGGGCCAGTGTTCCGCGAAAGGTCCGAATACCACTGCTGACCATGCGGCGGGAGGCTTTGAGGTTCGTATTGATTGCCGTCTGCGTCATCGTGTCCTGCTTTCCCACGGGCTAGTGTTGTTCCACCGGTCGCGTGGTAAAGAGTCTTGCGTTCCTGTCGCCCTGTACCTTCAGGCGAAGATTGTCCATAAAGAGGTAGATCACCGGCGTGGTGTATAGCGTCAGCACCTGGCTGACAATGAGGCCGCCAATGATTGAGATGCCAAGCGGGCGACGGAGCTCAGCGCCCATTCCCGTACCAACCGCCAGTGGCACAGCTCCGAAGAGCGCAGCCGCGGTGGTCATCAAAATCGGCCGGAAGCGCAGAATCGACGCCTTGAAGATGGAGTCGCGAGTATTTAGATGCTCGGTGCGCTCGGCATTGAGGGCAAAGTCGATCATCATGATCGCGTTTTTCTTTACGATTCCGATCAGCAGGATAATGCCGATAATGCTCATCACGTCGAGTTCGCCGCCGGTGAGGAGCAGCGCCAGCATGGCCCCGACGCTGGCCGGAGGAAGCGTCGTGAGAATTGTAATCGGATGGACCAGGCTCTCATACAGGATGCCAAGCACGATATAGACCGCGAGAATCGCGGTTGCGATGAGGTATGGCTCCGTGCCTAGCGACTGCTTATACGCTTGCGCCGTGCCTGCGAAGTGGCCCTTCACGCTTTCGGGCATGTTCAGCTTCTGTTGGATGCTCTGAATGAGCTGCGTGGCCTGGCCCAGGGAGACGCCCTGTCCCAGGTTGAAGCTGACGGTCACACTGGGGAACAGGCCGGTGTGATTGACCGAGAGTGGCGAGGTGGAAGGCGCGTACGTGAGGAGCGAGCTTAGTGGAATTGCCCCTCCACCCTTGGTGGGGATCACGTAATCGTGTTTGAGTCCCTCCGGGGTCTGCCAGTACTTCGGAGCAACTTCCATCACGACGTAGTACTGGTTCAGCTCGGAGTAGATGGTGGAGACCTCGGACTGGCCGAAGGCCGCGTAGAGCGTCTGATCGAGGAGCTGAGGCGTAGCGCCGAGCCGGGCAGCGGTCGCGCGATCGTAATTCAGCAGCGCCTGCAGTCCGTGGTTTTGCTGGTCGCTGTTCACGTCCTGGATGCCCGGAACCTGCTTCAATTCGGCCATCAGCTTGGGACCCCACTCCTGCAGCTCGGCGGTCGTGTCGGCAGAGATCGTGTACTGGAACTGCGCGTTAGACTGACGTCCGCCCATGCGGATGTCCTGCACGGCATTGAGGAATGTCGCGGCGCCTGATACTTTCGCAAGCTTTGGACGCAGACGGTTGATGACGTCCGTCGCGCTGATCTTTCGTTGATCCAGCGGCTTCAATGCAATAAAAACGTATCCGCCATTGGTCGATCCTTGGCCTCCCGTGAAGGCCATCACCTTGTCGACCGCAGGGTCGTCCTTGATGATCTTCACCGACTGCTGCACGGCCGCGTTCATGGCATAGAACGATGTGCTCTGCGGCCCCTGCATGCCGCCGTTAAGCACGCCGGTGTCCTGCTGCGGGAAGAAGCCGCCGGGAATCTTGATGAGGAGGTACACATTCAGACCGAGCGTGCATACGAAGATGAACAGCACGATTGCCGGGTGGTCGAGCACCCAATTCAGGCTGCGGCGATATCCATTCAGCAGCTTGGTGAAGAAGAACTCGCTCAGGTTCCAGACGCGGCCATGCTCAATATCGTGTTCGGAGCGCAGCACCCGCGAGCACATCATCGGTGTGGTGGTCAGGGACACGACCATGGACACCAGGATCGAGGCCGAAAGCGTGATTGCGAACTCACGGAAGAGACGCCCGATGATGCCGCCCATCAACAACAGTGGAATGAAGACCGCGATCAGCGAGATGCTGATGGTGAATACGGTGGGACCGATCTCCTGAGCGCCGCGCAGCGCTGCCTGGAACGGAGTCATGCCGTCTTCGATGTGGCGGGAGATGTTCTCCATCACCACTATCGCATCGTCGACGACGAAGCCCGACGCGATAGCCAGTGCCATCAAAGAAAGGTTGTCGAGCGAGAAGTCGCAGAGATACATGATCGCGCAGGTGCCGATCAGCGAGACCGGCACGACCACCGCAGGGATGAGGGTCGCAGGAACGTTGCGCAGGAAGACGAAGACGACGAGGATGACCAGCGCCACCGAGACCAGCAGCGTGGACTCGATGTTCTCGACCGACGCGCGGATCGTCAACGTACGATCGAGAATGATGCCGAGGTGTTCCCCTGTCGGAATCGTAGCCTGCAGTGACGGGAGCGCGGCCTTGACCGCGTCAACCGTCTGAATGATGTTTGCGCCCGGCTGGCGCAGGATCATCAGATTTACCGAGCGACGCCCGTTCACGTAGCCGGCCTGGCGCACGGTCTGCTGTGAGTCGATGACCTCGGCGACGTCCTCGAGCCGGACCGCGGCGCCGTTGTGGTAGCCGACGACCAGTGGACGATAGGCGGCGGCTTTGGAGATCTGATCGTTTGCGAGGATGTCGTAACGGTTTGCGCCGTCGCTGAACTGGCCCTTGGCGAGGTTCGAGTTCTGCCCGCTGATGACCTGTTGTACTTGCGGCAAGCTGATGCCGAGGCCAGCGAGCTGGTCGGGATTGATCTCGACGCGCACCGCGGGCAGCGACGCGCCCACTACGTTGACCTGGCCCACGCCGTTGATCTGCGAGATGCGCTGCATGATGACCGTAGAGGCCTCATCATATAGCGTCGGGATGTCATAGACATCCGACTGCAGCGACAGCATCAGGATCGGCGAATCGGCAGGGTTGACCTTGCGATAGCTCGGGTTGGAGGGCAGGTTCGCGGGCAGGTAGGTGCGCGCTGCATTGATGCCCGCCTGGACGTCTCGCGCCGCGCCGTTGATGTCGCGGCTGAGGTCGAATTGCAGCGTGACGCTCGTCGTCCCGATGGAGCTCGACGAGGTCATCTCGGTGACGCCTGAGATGTGTCCGAACTGGCGCTCCAGCGGCGTGGCCACGGCCGAAGCCATGATGTCCGGACTGGCTCCGGGAAGCGACGCACCGACCGTGATGGTAGGGAAGTCCACCTGCGGCAGCGGCGAAACGGGCAGTACCGTAAACGCGATGACGCCCGCAATCGCAATCGCGATCGTCAGGAGCGTCGTCGCGACGGGACGCTCGATGAAGACGCGCGAGGGATTCATGCTGTCCTCGCGGCTTCCGGCTCATCAGGATGAACGATGGTGCCTTCCTGCGGTTTCTTTCCGAAGCGCTTCCCGAGGTTGTCGAAGAAGATGTAGATCACCGGGGTCGTGTACAGCGTCAGTACCTGGCTCAGCAGCAGGCCGCCGACCATCGAGACACCCAGCGGTTTGCGAAGCTCCGATCCGATTCCCGAACCGAAGGCCAGCGGGATGCCGCCGAGCAGCGCAGCCATCGTCGTCATCAGAATCGGGCGGAAGCGCAGCAGCGATGCCGTGTAGATGGCTTCGGTGGAATCGAGGCCATGATCGCGCTCCGCCTCCAGCGCGAAGTCGACCATCATGATGCCGTTTTTCTTAACGATGCCGATGAGCAGGATAATGCCGATGATCGCGACAATGTCGAGATCAAGGTGGAACATCCGCAGCGCGAGCAGAGCTCCCACGCCGGCCGAGGGCAGTGTGGAGAGAATCGTGATCGGGTGAATGAAGCTCTCGTACAGTACGCCTAGCACGATATAGACGACGACCAGTGCGGCGATGACCAGCAGGCCTTCGTTCGAGAGTGAGCCCTCGAATGCGGCGGCCGTGCCCTGGTAGTTGCGCACCACGCTTTGAGGCAGGTCCATCTGATCGATGGTCTTGTTGATCGAGTCCAGAGCTTGGGAGAGCGAGTAGCCGGTGCCGAGGTTGAAGGAGATCGTCACGGCAGGGAACTGGCCCTGGTGATTGATCGAGAGCGGCTCGCTGACGGTTTCAAAGTGCGCGAACGCGCCCAGCGGCACCGGGTTTGAGGTAACCGTCGAGGCTGAGCTCGACCCACCTCCCCCGCCTCCGCCACCGGGCGCGGGGGTAGTGCCTGAACCGCTGCGCGTCGTACCGGAAGCCGCCGTGTTGGTCGACGAAGACGTGCCGGTTGAGGAAGAGGACGCGGAGATAACGTTCGTGACGGCTGCGGTATTCGATGACGTCGAGAGCGAGCCGGTGCGAGCCGCTGAAGTCGTCAATGCGGTGTTGTTCGCGGTCGCGCTGGTCGATAGTGCGGAGGTCGCGGTGGTGGTTGCGCTGATACCATTGGTCGCGCTGGAGTTGAACAGCGAGGTGCTCGCGGCTGCCGATCCGTTGCCTGCGCCTGCTGACGATCCCTGCGTGTTGGATGAAACCGCAGTCACCCCACCGGTCGTCGACGCCTGCACGTAGATATCGTTCAGCTGGGTCGGATTCAGCTGGAACTGGGGCATCGCCTCCAGGATCACGTGGTACTGGTTCAGCTGCGTGTACATCGTGTTGATCTGACGCTGGCCGAAGGCGTCGTAGAGCGTGTTGTCGATCGCCGAAGGTGTGACGCCGAATCGCGAAGCGGTAGCGCGGTCGATGACGAGTTTCTCGGCCACGCCGCCGAGCTGCTGATCCGTCACGACGTCTGCAAGTTCTGGAAGCTGTTTCAGCTTCTTCACCAGGTCGGCAACAACGACGTTCAGCTCGTCGATGTTGGGATCTTCGACGGTGTACTGGTATTGGGTGCGGCTCACACGGTCATCTACAGTGAGATCCTGCACGGGCTGCATATAGAGCTTGATGCCTTCAACCTGGTTGAGCCTCTGCCCCAGCTGTCCGATGATCTGTGTCGCTGAACCTTTGCGCTTGTCCTCATCCTTCAGGTTGATCTGGATGCGGCCTGCGTTCAGCGTCGAGTTGGTTCCATCCGCCCCGATGAACGACGAGATACTCTCGACATCCGGGTCCTGCAGCAACACGTTCGCCAACTGCTGCTGCTTGTCCTTCATCGCACCGAAGGAGATGGAAGCTGGGGCCTGTGAGATGCCCTGGATGATTCCCGTGTCCTGCACCGGGAAGAATCCCTTGGGAATGATCGTGTACATCACGATCGTCAGCACCAGTGTGGCCACCGCAACCAATAAGGTGATCGTCTGGAAGCGCAGCACGAAGCGGAGGGTGCGTCCGTAAAAGGCGATCAGGTCCTCGAAGACCTGTTCGGACTTGTGGTAGAACCAGCTCTGCTCGCTCTCGGGAGTGTGCTTGAGGATGCGAGCTGCCATCATCGGCGTCAGCGTCAGCGAGACGAACGCCGAGAGCACGATGGTGACGGCCAGCGTCACCGCGAACTGGCGGAACAGCCGGCCGGCAACGTCGCCCATGAAGAGCAGCGGGATGAGCACGGCGATGAGCGATACCGTCAGAGAGACGATGGTGAAGCCGATCTGCTCAGCGCCCTTGAGCGCCGCGGTCATCGCGTCCTCGCCCTCTTCAATGTAGCGAGCAATGTTCTCGACCATGACGATCGCGTCGTCGACGACGAAACCGGTCGAGATGGTCAACGCCATCATCGTGAGGTTGTTGAGGCTGTACCCGCAGAGGTACATGATGCCAAAGGTTCCCACCAGCGACAACGGCACAGCCACGGACGGGATGACGGTGGCCGAGACGCTGCGCAGGAAGAGGAAGATCACCATGATCACCAGGAAGATGGTGAGCATCAGCTCAAACTCAACGTCCTTGACGGATGCGCGGATGCTGACGGTACGGTCGGTGACGGTCTGCACGTGGACAGACTTCGGCATCGCGTCGATCAGTTGCGGCAGCAGCGCCTCGATGCTGTTGACCACCTGAATGGTGTTAGCGCCGGGCTGGCGCTGGATGTTGAGGATGACCGCGGGTGTCTGGCCCTTGTCGCCAGCGTGGGCGACCCATGCCGCCAGCTCCGAGTTCTCGACGCCGTCGACGATCTTCGCGACATCGGTGAGCATGATGGGTGCACCGTTGCGGTACGCCACCACGACCTGCTTGTAGTCTTTGCTGGTCTGCAGCTGGTCGTTGGCATTGATCGTATAGTCCTGTGAGGGACCGTCGAAGCTACCCTTCGCCGAGTTAAGGCTGGTTCCGACGAGCGCGTTCCGCAGATCTTCCAGATTCAGCCCATACGACGCAAGCGCCGTGGGGTTGGCCTGGATGCGGACTGCTGGCTTCTGGCCGCCGGAGATGGAGACCAGGCCGACGCCGTTGATCTGCGAGATCTTCGGCGCGAGCCGCGTGTCGGCGAGATCCTCAACCTGAGAGAGCGACGTCTCGTTGGACGTCAGCGCGAGCGTCAGCACCGGCGCATCGGCCGGGTTGGACTTCGAGTAGATCGGAGGCGTCGGCAGGCCCGCAGGCAGGAAGCTCTGCGCCGAGTTGATGGCGGCCTGGACTTCCTGCTCGGCCACATCGATATTGATGGCGAGCTGGAACTGCAGCACGATGACCGACGACCCGCCCGAGCTTGTCGAGGTCATCTGGCTGAGGCCGGCGACCTGGCCGAACTGACGCTCGAGCGGAGCCGTCACCGCGGAGGCGACGACGTCTGGGCTCGCTCCGGGGTAGAACGTCTGGATCTGGATGGTCGGGTAGTCGACCTCAGGCAGCGCCGAGACCGGCAGCTGGAGGAAGGCAACACCGCCGGCCAGAAACATCGCTGCCATGAGCAGCGCCGTTGCGACCGGTCGCAGGATAAATGGCCGCGAAGGACTCATGGTGCTTAGTTGCCGCCTGCCGGGGATGACGTTTGGCTCCCCGGTGCGCCCGTGCTGTTCTTTCCACTGGACTTGCCGTGACCGCCCTGACCGTTGGCAGGCTGGTTCGGCTGGATGAGCGCATCGGCGTTGTTTTCCAGGCGATCGAAGCCGCTGGTCGCAAGCTTGACGCCCGCTCCGATGCCTGAGACGGCGGTGACGTTCTCATCGCTGGTAAGGATGGTGATGTTCTGCACTGATACTGTGGCTGGAGTTCCGGTAACGCCCTGGCCTCGGCCCGAACGTCCGCCCGCAGCACTTGTGGTAGCAGGAGCGCTGTCTGCTGGTTTGGCGGCAGCGCCTCCGGTAGCGGCTTTCTTTCGAGAGGCCCCCGGCTTGACCACGTATACGAAGGCCTGCGTGCCGTTGTACTGCACCGCGGAGGTTGGAACCAGCGTGGCTCCCTGCACCGTCCTGACCAGCAACCGCGCATTCACAAACTGGTTCGGGAAGAGCGCCAGATCCTTGTTCTCAAAGGAGGCACGGAACTTCAGCGTTCCGGTCGTGGTGTCAATCTGGTTATCCAGCGAGGTGAGTTTGCCGGTAGCCAGGATGTTGTCGTTGGTGCGATCGAAGGCGTCCACTACCAGGCTATGGCCGGCCTTGAGCTGCTGCTGGATCTGCGGGAGGTTATCCTCGCTCACGGTGAAGACGACGGTGATCGGCTGGAGCTCGGTGATAACCACCAGCGTCGAGCCGGTGCCCGAGAAGACCGTATTGCCCGGATCGACCAGGCGCAGACCGACCCGGCCGGTGATAGGCGCGACGATATGGCAGTACGAAAGATTGGTCTCGGCGCTCTGCACACTGCCCTGATCCGTAGTGACCGTGCCCTCGTCCTGCAGCACGAGCTTGTCCTGATCTTCCAGCTGCTGCCGTGCGATGGCATTGCGGGCGAAGGCGTCCTGGTAACGCTTGAGGTCCATGCGGGCCTGGGCCAGCACGTTCTCGTCATGCGACAGCGTGCCCTTGGCCTGGGTCAGTGCGGCCTCGTAGGGGCGGGGGTCGATTTCGACCAGCGGCTGGCCCTTCCGAACCAGCTGACCTTCGGTGTAGTGCACGGACAGCACGCGGCCGGTGACCTGGCTGTAGAGCGTGATGGTGTGCAGCGGCGTCACCGTGCCGAGTGCGTTGACGTAGATATTGCTGTCGCCGGTCGAGGACTCGCCGACGGTGATCGCTGCGGGGCCGGTCTGACCGCGACCGTGATGGGCCCCAGCGGCAGGTGTATCGCCGCCGTCGGTGGCCTTGGGCCGCGTCGTGAAATAGAGGGCCAGCGCACCGACGACCAGCACCACCAGCACCACGCCCCAGATGAGGGCACGGCGTCCGCGGTGCTTGTCCTTTTCCCATTCTTCGCGGGAAGAGTTGTGCTCTTCAAAGCTTCGTCCGAGCTCGCCTCCATAGGAGGGAGAGCTTTGCGCCGCAAAGTTATCGCCCAGCGCCCTGTCGTCCAGCGGGGTGCGTCCGCGCTCGTTGTCGAGCATTCCTTGTCCTCGATCAGCCGCCCCAACAAAGTTGTGCGATGAGTTGGTTATTTGCCCAGTGCGTTGGGACTTTAACTGTATGGATGGTTTAGCTTGCGAAAAAGTTTCGATGCCCGGGCCCGGTGTGAAAAAGCCTTTTCATGCCACCCGTGCTGGCACATTGCTATCCGTTTGGAATGCGATTATTGCAGTCTCTCATAGCTTTGGGGTGCATCCCAATAGAGAACGGTAAACGCACGAGGCGTGCGACCTTTCTACTCCTGGAGCCGCGGGAAGGATGCGATTGCCGGCCAACGCGGTTCTGGCGTTAGGCCCGTTCGAGGTGTTGGTGGAGCGATGAGAGCGAGGTACCGGCTACCGGGCCTCGTGGTCGCGCCGCGCCTGATGATACGACGAGGAGAGTAGCTTCGACTCATGGAACGGAATCGCATCACCGTGCTGGGCAGTTTTGTTGCTGATCTGGCGTTTCGCGTGGATCGTCTGCCAACGCGTGGAGAGACGATCCTGGGGCCGTCGTTTGTGCTGGGGCCAGGGGGCAAAGGCTCCAACCAGGCAGTAGCGGCGGCTCGCGCGGGAGGACAGGTCAGCTTTATCTCCAAGCTAGGCCGCGATCCCTTCGGCGATATCGCCCGCAAGCTCTATGCCGACGAGGGAATTGATACCGGCCACCTTTATGAAGCTGCGGTTCCCACTGGCGCCGCGGCGATCCTCATCGATGCGGCCAGTGGCGATAACGCGATCATCGTCGTTCCCGGGGCCTGCTTCACGATTACGGCGGAAGAGGTGGAGGCTGCCGGCGAGCTTATCGGCAGCTCTGCCATCCTGATGGCGCAGCTCGAGCTGCCGCTGGAGATCGTTGCGCATGGACTGCGGCTGGCGCGGTCGCTCGGAGTGCACACGATCCTCAATCCTGCGCCTGCTGCGCCTTTGCCGGATGACATTTACCCGCTGGTTGACTACATCACGCCCAATGAGAGCGAGACGGAGGCGTTGACAGGCGTTTCCGTTGCCAACGTCGCCGATGCGGAACGGGCTGCCGATGTCTTCCTCGCCCGCGGTGTAAAGAACGTCATCATCACCCTGGGAGCGCAGGGCGCCTTTGTGAAGAGCGCGACGGTTCGGGCTCATGTCGGCGCGCTGAATGCCGGACCAGTGGTGGAGACGACGGGCGCGGGCGATGCCTTCAACGGAGGTTTTGCTGTGGCGCTGACGGAAGGCCTCGGGCTCGAGGATGCGGTGCGCTTTGGTTGCGCAACCGCGGCGATCTCCGTGACGCGGCCCGGAACCGCACCCTCCATGCCACAGCGGGGCGAAATCGATTGCCTGATGGGTGGGCGCGCAATCAACGCAGCTGGGTAATCCGCACATGTACCTGCCTTTTGAGGCGCGCCGGACCAGCTGGCATTGCGGTAGGATGGTGGCGCCGGGAAAGGGAGACTGGTTTCATGGTCAAAACGCAACGCCGCTACCAGGAGGTCGCGGCCAGGATCTCGCGTTACATCGCGGAGCATGGGCTGCAGCCGGGGGCTCGCCTGCCGGGCGAGATCGATCTGGCGAAGGTTTGCGGCGTGAGTCGCCCGACCATCCGCGAGGCCATGGTGGCGCTGGAGATCGCCGGCGAGCTGGAGATTCGTTCCGGCTCGGGGGCGTACGTGCGTGAGGCCGTCAATCCCATGTCGCTGGTGCTGGACTCCGGGCCGGGACCGTTTGAGTTGCTACGTGCGCGTACCTTGATCGAAGGTGAGATCGCCGCCGATGCCGCCGTATACGCCTCGGCCAGCGACCTGAACAAGATTGAGAAGACGTTGGAGCAGATGCGCAAGATGGTCTCGTCGAAGACCAACGCGCAGGTCAGCGACCGCCAGTTCCATGTTGCGATCGGTGAGGCGGCCAAGAACAGTGTGCTGGCCTCCATCGTCGATGGCCTGTGGGCGGGGATGTTTGCCCCGATGTACCACCGGCTGAGCCAGCGGGCGGGCCTCGATCGCCACCAGGAGGCCGCGCTGGTGGACCACGAAGCGATCTTCAAGGCCATCGCGGAGCGTAATCCGAATGAGGCGCGCCGCGCCATGCGACTTCACCTGTATCACGTAGAAGAGCACCTGACGAGTGATGAAGCCGGCGGTAAGGAAGAGCCCATGTCGGCGGCGCGGGGAAAGCGATCGTCGGGTAAGAATGATGCTGCGGATCGCGACGTGATCACGGCATAGATCTTCGAGTTCGAGAAGACACGACGCGGGGCCGATATTGTGGCCCCGCGTTTGTGTTCGAGGCGAATGTGTCTACTTCGCGAAGAGCTGGCTGAGGTCGGCGAAGGCCTTGAACTCGAGCGCATTGCCTGCGGGGTCGAGGAAGAACATGGTGGACTGCTCACCGACCTCTCCCTTGAAGCGAGTGTAGGGCTCGATGACGAACTTCGTGCCAGCGGCTTTCATGCGCTCAGCCAGAGTCTCCCAGTCCTTCTGCTCCAGGATCACGCCGAAGTGCGGTACGGGGACGTCGTGTCCATCGACGGGGTTGTGGTGTGCCCCGTCACTGACGCCAGGCTTCCTGTGCGCGACGATCTGATGTCCGAAGAAATCGAAGTCGATCCAGGTGTCGGAGCTGCGGCCCTCTGGGCAGCCCAGCACGGTGCCGTAGAAGTGTCGAGCGGCGTCGAGGTCGTTGACGGGGAAGGCAATGTGGAAGGGGCGCAGAGAGCTCATGGACCTGAGAAACCTTCGGGCTTGGGACTTATCTTCGCGGCCATGCTGCGGAGACTGTACTCGATCATAACGAACCGGCGTAACGGCTTGGCCCGACGGCGACCCTAGGCATTTCCCCAGTTACTGAAGGCGGACGGCAAGTTTGGTTCTGCCTCCCTTTGGGGGATGTTCATCTGACGCAACTCCATTTCTTATGACGATAGAGTTCAGCGGCACACCCGCCGGGCCTGTACGTGGAGGAATCGATTGAGCATTCCCGTTATTCTGGCCGACAATCAAGTGATCTTCCGTACAGGTACGGCGCGAGTCATCGCGCAGGAACCCGGGCTGGAGATTGCAGCGCAGTGTGCGGATCTGGTGCGGCTCGAGGAAGCTGTAGCAGGTCTGCGGCGTTCGGTGGTGATCTTTCCCTCCAGCATTACCCGCGATCTTGAGAGCTTGTTG
Source organism: Bryocella sp. (assembly GCF_058498515.1). Lineage (NCBI taxonomy): Bacteria > Pseudomonadati > Acidobacteriota > Terriglobia > Terriglobales > Acidobacteriaceae > Bryocella > Bryocella sp. The sequence continues at coordinate 96,776 of NZ_JBMHYI010000043.1, read as the reverse complement.
ATGTTGATCGAGCAAGCCAATAGCCGCGCGATCATGATCCAGGAGCACGGCACCGAGACCCCGGAGTTGCTGCGCAGCTTGCTCGACGGCCTCGTACTACGCTCGGTCGCCGGCGCGCAGCTCACGGATGCCATACGCCGTGTCTGGCGGGGCGAGCACTTCGAGCAGCGCGCGACGGTGAAGGAGATGCCGTCCCCGGATCGTGTGGGAGCGCGTGTGCTGGAGCGCCTGACGCCGAAGGAACTGCAGATTGTCGCGCTGATCGCGGAAGGCTGCAAGAACAAGGGAATCGCCGACATGCTGGGCACGAAGGAGCAGGTGGTGAAGAACTACCTCCGTTCCATCTACGACAAGACCGGCGTGAGCGACCGCCTGGAGCTGGCGCTGTTCACCGTGCACCATCGCACGCTGGCGGATGCCGCGGCTCAGGTGCGTGCGGAGCTGATGAGGACGGCTTAGGCTCCGGGGTACCCCCCTCCCCCCCCTGTTTTCGGTAAAGTCTTCATGCAAGACATGTTAGCGGGGTACCTCGAAATGCGAGGTGCCGCGTGAGCGCCGTCTGCATGTGTGAACGTGGATGCCCGTGTCTTCAGGGTAGCCGGTTTTGGCTGGGGATTCGGCAAGCGAGTGCATGCGAGATCGGCAATAGGCATGCGTATTTGGTGGAGGTGCAGGGTTGGCCTGGGCTTGACAGGTTTGCGATCGGCAGCGATGTGCAGCCGCAGGGTCGTTTACTACCGCAAACGATACCCCACCCTTTTCACGATGGAGCCGTGAAAGGATGGGCCACCCGACGATTCCACCCAACGATTGGGATGTGTGCTCGGAGCTACGAGCGGTGTCCGGACCGGTTTCCGATCCAGGTTGCTATCTGGGTGAGCTGCTGCTTGGGCAGGTCGTGATCTAGCTGCTCCAGCAGGTCTGCGATCGTTACGCTGCGAAGCTTCGCTTTCCAGGCCTCTTCGGCGTCCCACATCACACGCGCGATCTGGCAGGGGCCGTGCGGCTTCGACTTCGCGGGTTTGCAGGGGTTGTTCTGCCGAATCTCCGTACAGACGAAGGCCGGTCCTTTGCCCTCGACCGCCTCGACGATGTCGAGGAAGGTGATGGAACGTGCTGTCCGTGCAAGGCTGTAGCCGCCGGTGGGGCCAAGGGTTCCCTCGACGATACCGGACTGCGAGAGCGCCTGGAGCGCCTTGGAGAGATACTCCTTGGGAATGCCGTGGAACTCAGCCAGGTCTTTGGTGGGGAGATGACGCCCCTCGGGCAATCCGGCGAGGATTGCGCAGCAGTGGAGCGCCCACTCGACATGATTGCGTAGTTGCATCAGCTCAGGTTCGCCTTGGTGAGCCCGTACGCCTCGTCCTGCGATCCGGGTACGGCCTGGAAGGCGATGCTCGCGCGGTTCCAGCCGTTGATGATCATGATCGCAAAGGTGAGGTCGGAAAGCTCCTTCTCGCTGAAGTGCTCGCGGACGCGGTTGAAGATCTCGTCGGAGACGCCATGGGGAGGGAGCTTGGTGAGGGTCTCGGTCCACTCGAAGGCGGCGCGCTCACGGGGAGTGAAGAGCGGGCTGTCATGCCATACGGCGACGTGATAGAGGCGGAGCTCGCGCTCGCCACCGATCTTGGCTTCCTTCGAGTGCATGTCCACGCAGAACGCGCAGCCGTTGAGCTGGGAGGCGCGAATGTCCACGAGGTGGAGCAGGGAAGGCTCGATGGAAGACTTCTTTACGGCAAGGCTGGTTTCGAGGAACTTGCGGAAGAGGGTTTCGGACTGTTTGGCGTATTCGATGCGCATGGCGATGTCTCCTTTCGTATTGAGGACAGTAATTATCCTTAATTGAGATGAGGTGCGATTGCCGGAGATGCGGGAAAAAGTGAAGGGCAGCGATTGCTCGCTGCCCTTGGGGTTTGAAAGACTGAGCTCATGGCGGAAGATGGAGGGAATTGGTGCCAGTGCCAGCAGAAAGCAGGTCTTTCGACTGCGCCTCTCGCGATGAAACCGCGAGGAGGCTGCGCTCAGGATGACAAAATTTTCAAAGTCGAACAGCTGCGCTCAATCTATCGGTAGAGACAGCCTAGAGGCCCATGCGCTGTTCCTGTTCCTCATCGTGGCCGGAAACTACGCCTAGTTTTTCGGCGATAGATTTGCCTTGGGTGAAGAGGAGGAGGTAGTCCGGGCCGCCGGCTTTGGAGTCGGTTCCGGAGAGGTTGAAGCCTCCGAAGGGATGGGCTCCGACCATGGCGCCGGTGCACTTGCGGTTGAAGTACAGGTTGCCAACGTGGAACTCCTCACGGGCACGGGTCAGCTTCTCGCGGGAGCTGGTGTAGAGGGCACCGGTGAGGCCGTACTCGGTGTTGTTGGCGATGGCGAGCGCGTCGTCGAAGCCTTTGGAGCGGATGACGGCGAGCAGGGGGCCGAAGACTTCTTCCTGCGCGAGGCGGGAGGTGGGTTGGACGTCGGCGATGATGGTGGGCTCGAGGTAGTAGCCACCTTCCTTGTCAACGCCATTGCCACCGGCGATGATGCGCCCTTCGGTCTTGCCGATCTCGATGTAGTCGAGGACGCGCTTCTTCGCGACTTCATTGATGACCGGACCGATGTAGGCATTTTCGGCGGGATCGCCGATGACGAAGTTGGAGACGCGCTCGGCGAGGCGGTCGCAGAAGACGTCGTAGATGGAGTCTTCGACAATGACGCGGGAGCAGGCGGAGCACTTCTGGCCGCTGAATCCGAAGGCCGAGGCAGCGACGCCCTCGACGGCCGAGTCGATGTCGGCATCGGCCTCGACGATGATGGCGTCCTTGCCGCCGAGCTCGAGGATGGTGCGGCGGATGAAGCGCTGACCGGGAAGCGTCTTTGCGGCGTTGGCGTGGATCTCGAGGCCGACCTTCTTGGAGCCGGTGAAGGCGATGAAGCGGATGGCGGCGTTCTCGGTGATGGCGCGGCCGACTTCGGGGCCGCCCTGCACGAGGTTGATGACGCCATCGGGCAGGCCGGCTTCGATCATCAACTCGAGGAAGCGGGCGGCGATGGTGGGGGCGTCTGGCGAGGGCTTCAGCACGACGGTGTTGCCGGAGACGATGGCGGCGCAGGTCATGCCGGCCATGATGGCGAAGGGGAAGTTCCAGGGCGGGATGACCGCTCCGACGCCGAGAGGGACGTAGCGCAGGAGGTTGCGCTCGCCGGGGAGCTGGATGGGCGTGTTGGTGGCGTCGAGCTTGAGGGCCTCGCGGGCGTAGAACTCGAGGAAGTCGATGCACTCGCCGACGTCGGCATCGGCCTCGGCGAAGTTTTTGCCGACTTCTAGTGTGAGCCAGGCGCAGAAGTCGAGGTGGCGCTTTCGGATGAGGGCGGCGGCCTTGAGGAGCAGGCCTGCGCGGTCGGCGACGGTGGTGTGCTTCCAGGTGGCGAAGGCAATCTGGGCGGCGTCGATGGCGGCCTGGGCGTCTTCGCAGCTGGCCTCGAAGTGGATGCCGACGATTTCGGCGGGGCGGGCGGGATTGACGGAGTGGAAGGTCTTTGCCGTTCGCACGGGGCAGCCGCCGATGAGGAGGTCGTAGCTCTGGCCGAGCGCGGAGCGGGCGACGCCCAGGGCTTCCTGCATCGCGCGCTTTGTTTCGGCGGTGGTGAAGTCGGTAAAGGGCTCGTTGCGGAAGGGCGTGAGGTCTTCGAGTTTCATGGCTCTTTCATTGTACGAACTTGTGGGTGTTAGTCGGCGGCGGCGTCCTGTGCACCGGGCGCCGCGGCGATCTGGGCGGCGTCGAGCGTAAGCAGCAGAACGCGGCGGAGGGCCAGTTCGCGGCCTGTGGGGTCGTAGGACTCGGCGAGGGTGTGCACGCCGGCGCCGAAGCCTCCGGCGCCAATGGCGAGCGCAGGAACGCCGAGCGAGAGGGGAAGGTTCGCGTCGGTGGAGCCGATGCGCAACTCCGTGACGATGCCGAGATGGCGGTCGACGGCGCTGAGAGACTGTGCGATGGGCGAGGCGGGCATGAGCATGGCTGCGGGACGGTCGCCGATGCGCTCGGCGTGCAGGGTGAGGCGGAGGTCCGGCGTGGTCGCGCCAGGCTGGCGAGCCGCGGCGTGCTGTTGGTTGTAGCGGTCGACGGCAGTGCTGAGTACACGAAGGATGGAAAGCTCGGCGCGATCGAGCTCCATGGGGGCGATGGAGCGGAGATCGAGGTCGGCGGTGGCGAGCTCGGGAATGGAGTTGACGGAGGTGCCTCCGCGAATGGTGCCAACGTTCAGGGTGGTGCGCGGGCGCTGGGGCAGGCGGAGCTCGCCGAGTTTTACGAGAGCTTCTGCGAGGGCGAGGATAGGGTTGGGGCGGCCGGCGTCGGCCCAGGAATGGCCGCCGGGGCCGGCGACCGTGACGCGCAGACGGCGGCTCCCCAGAGCACGGTTCACGGCGGATCCGGTGCCGCTGCCTTCGAGTGCGAGCGCGGCGCCGATGCGCTGGAAGTAAGCGGACTGTGAGCTGAAGAGGTGGCGCATGCCGCGGAGGTCACCTTCGCCTTCCTCGCCCACGTTGGCGGCGAAGAGGATGGTGCAGGCGGGCTCGATGGCGGCGGATTTCATTGCGGCAGTGAGGGCCAGCAGGCCGGCGAGGCCTGCACCGTTGTCGCAGGAGCCGGGGCCGAGGATGCGGTCGCCGTCCTCGCGGGGTGTGCAGTCAGTGCCTTCGGGGAAGACGGTGTCGAGGTGCGCGGAGAGCAGCATGACGGGGTCGTCGGAGCGAGCGTCCGCTGCGTATAGCTCGCCGAGGGCGTTGCCGGCTCCGTCGAGATGGACATTCTCGAGGCCGAGGGCGCGGAAGCGATCGAGGAACCAGGCCGCGCGCGAGCCCTCGCCAAATGGAGGCGCGGGGATGGCGAGGAACTCGAGCTGCCAGCGGCGGAGCTGGAACTCGTTGAGGTGCAGCCACTGGAAGGCTCGATGGACGGCGCGAAGCTCGGCCAGAGCGGCGATGCGGCGGGGCGCGCTGGGGAGCGGGGCGGTCATCGAAGGGCCTCCACAGGCCCGGCGACTAGTTTCTCGGGCAGGGGTGACGGGGCGGTCTCCGGATAGAGGACCTCAGCGAGGAAGAGGCCGCTGGCCGGGGCGGTGGGACCGGCGGCGCTGCGGTCACGCGCGGAGAGGATCGAGGGCATTGCGGAGGCGTCCATCGAGCCGCGGCCGATCTCGACCAGCGTGCCGACGATGTTGCGGACCATGTGGTGGAGGAAGCCGGAGCCGTGGATGCGAAAGGTGAGGAGATCTTCGGTGCGGGTCCAGGAGACGGAGTGGATCGTCTTGACGGGATTGGGGCCGGCGTCGTCGGGATCGGAGTCTGCTGCGTCAGAGGCTTCGTCCGCGCTGCGCTGGGACTTGTCGAGATCGCCGGCGGCGAAGCTGGAGAAGTCCAGGGCGCCGAGGAGTGGTTGCGAAGCGTGGCGCATGGCTGCGAGGTCGAGGGACCAGCGGCAGTCCCACACGTAGGGAGCAACGAAGGGGGAGCAGATGCGCTCGAGGAGGCGGCCATTGACCAGGGGGCTGCCGGCCTTGCGGCGCTCGAAGAGGTGGTACTCGTAGATCTTTCCGCGGGCGCTGTGGCGGGCGTGGAAGGACTCGTCGACCAGCTCGGTTTGCAGGATGCGGATGCTGGCGGGAAGGATGCGATTGAGGGCGCGGTGCAGGTTGGTGGCGGGGATGTTGGCGCGCAGGCTCAGCGACGCGACCTGGCCCAGCGCGTGGACGCCGGCGTCGGTACGGCCGGAGCCTTGCGGAAGCAGACGCTCGCCGGTGACCTCGGCGACGGCGTCCGACAGGCAGCCCTGTACGGTCGGCAGGCCGGGTTGCACCTGCCAGCCGTGGTACGGCGTTCCGTCGTAGCTCAGGGTGAGCTTGAAATGCGGCACCTCTCCACGATACGGGAGCGGCCGGATCGGACGCCATCGCCCGAATTTCCCGTGCCCCGACGCACCGCCGGTTGCCGTGGAAGGCACCTATACTGGAGGCTGTCCTGAGCGCCAATGGAACCAATCGTGTGCGGCCCGCGTAGCAGAGTGTGCCGGACAGCGAGCGTTCCTCCATGGGCTGCTCCGGTTGGAGAGTTGATCGTGAACTGGAAGCATGGTCAGGCTGCGGCCTGCGTGGCCTTAGTGGTGTGGAGTGCGGTGACACCGGCCGCGATACAGATGGCGGCGGCCCAACAGGTGGCGCAGCAGGTCTCGTCGAATGCGGCGCCGGTGAGTGCGACGCTCCCGGCCGCGCCGAATCCGACGCAGCCGCTCTACCTGCGGCCGACGGAGCATGATTACGGCAAGGGCCGCAGCGGCTTCCCCAACCCGTTGAGCTGGTATCAGCGGACCGACTATCCCGAGCCGAGGTTGACCAACACGCCGCGACTCGACGATCTGCTGCGCGATGGAAAGATCTACCTGAGTCTCTCCGATGCCGTGACGCTGGCGGTGGAGAACAACTTCGACATCGCGATTGCGCGGATCAACCTGGATATCGCGGACGCGGACCTGTTGCGGGCCAAGGCCGGAGCGTCGCTGCGCGGCGTCTCGACGGGTCTGGTGGCCAACACGATCGGAGGCTCCAGCACAACGATCACCGGCGGCGGCGGGCCGGGAGGAACTACAAGTGCGGCGGGTGGATCGGGTACGGGTAATGGCGGCCTGGTGCTGAGCACGAACGGCGCCGGTCCGGTGCCGGAGGTGCTTGATCCGGCGCTGACGGGAACGGTCGAGTACCAGTCGCAGAAACAGGCTCAGGCTACACCGCTGTTCAGCGGCGGCTTGCCTTCGATCTACAACAATACGGGGACGTTCAACTTCGCCTACAACCAGGGTTTCCTGACTGGAACGCAGCTGCAGGTTGGCTTCAACAACACACGCGTGACCACCAACAACCCGAACAGCGCGTATACACCGCAGCTGAACACGAGCCTTGTGGCGCAGGTAACACAGCACCTGTTACAGGGGTTCGGCACGGGCATCAATGGCCGGTTCATTCTGCAGGCGAAGAACACTCGCCGCATCACGGACTCGGCGTTCCGGCAGCAGGTGCTGTACACCGTGAACCAGGTGGAGAACATCTACTGGGCGCTGGTGAGTGCGTATGAGGATGAGCAGGCGAAGGAGCGCGCTCTGGCGCAGTCCACGCAGCTTACGGCGGACAACCGCAGGCAAGTGCAGATCGGGACGTTGGCGCCGCTGGACGTGGTGAACTCGGATGCTTCTGTGGCGAGCGACAAGCAGGCGCTGGTGGCATCGCAGACCAACCTCGAGTACCAGCAGCTGCTGATGAAGCAGGCCATTGCGCGCAACCTGAATGACGCTGCACTGTCGGCTGCGCCGGTGATTCCGACCGATCGTGTGAGCCTGGAGCGTCTTCCTGTCGAGGACGAGACCGTTGACGACCTGGTGAAGTTGGCCTACGCGAACAACCCGCAGATTGAGCAGGCCGTACTGAACATGAAAAACAACCAGATCACCATCAAGGCAGAGCGCAACGGGCTGCTTCCGGTGGTCGATGCGTTCGGGTTCTATGGTGGTAGTGGACTGGGTGGCACTGTGAGCCCGGCCTGCGCGCAGGAGGTGCAGCTGTATGGCTTCCCGGTCTCGGCCTGCCCTAGCAATAGTGGTTATGGCTCGGTGCTGAACAGCACGTTTAACAACACCAACCAGAATTATGCCGTTGGGGTGAACATCAACATCCCGCTGCGCAATCGTGTGGCGCAGGCGGACCAGGCGCGATCGCAGATGGAGCTTCGTCAGAGCGAGATGCGGCTGCAGCAGCTGTATACGCAGATCCGCATGAACGTGATCAACGGGCAGTTCGCGCTGACCAACGACCGCGCGCAGGTGAATGCTTCTCAGGCCTCGCGAGACTATGCCGCGCAGTCGCTGGACGCAGAGCAGAAGAAGTATCACCTGGGCGCTTCGACGACGGCGCTGGTGCTGCAGCAGCAGCGCAACCTGGCATTGGCGGAGAACACGCTGATCTCGGCCCAGGCGGTGTATGCCAAGGACCGCGCGGCGCTGCGGCAGTTGCTGGCCTCGACGCTGGACGACTACGGCATCACCATTACGGATGCGGCTACGGGGTCGGTCTCGAAGGCGCCGGCGATTCCTGGCCTGACGAAACCGGAAGCTCCCGCGGCGCCGAAGCCGATCCCGGCGGTGGCACCACCGGCTCCGGGGAATTAGCGGCTAAGGCGGGAGTATTATCGCTGTCATGGCGACGACCACGATCTCGGAAGAAGAAGCTATTCGCGATCTTCCCGGCCTGCTGGTAAGAGTGCGCGGCGGTGAGGAGATTGCGATCTCTTCGGGAGACAAGCCGGCGGTCATCCTCAAAGCAGAACAGATGGATCCGTCGATCGATGCGACCCTGGCTCGTATGAAGGCGATCCGTGACCGGGACGGTGAAGACGCTTTTCGTATGGGCAGCGACTTTGCCGACGACCTGGAAGAGATCATTCGACAGCGGAAGCCGGCGGACCGGTCCGCGTGGGACTGATTCTCGACTCCAATATCCTTGTCGCATGCGAGCGTCGGCGTCTGCCGATCGACGAGGTTGCATTGAACGCCCGTGCGGCCGGTGAGCTGCAGCTTGGCATTTCCAGCGTGACCGTGGTCGAGTTGACCCATGGCATTTATCGAGCGGAGAGCCTCTCTGAAAGGGAACGCCGCAAGCGGTTCCTCTCCAGCGTCCTGGGGTCGATCACGGTATATCCGCTTTCGGTGGAGATTGCTTTGCTCGCAGGACAGATCGAAGGCGAGCAGGCGGCGAAAGGTATCGGCCTTCCGTTCGAGGACTTAGTGATCGGGGCGACGGCGTTGTCGCTGGGGTTTCGGGTGGCGACTTTGAACGTCAAGCACTTTCGCTTGATTCCAAGGTTGGAGATCGTGTCGATCTAGAGACGGAAAGAATTGTGAAGCCCGCCGATGCTTTGTGCATCGGCGGGCTTTGTTGTTTGCGGGTTCCGCGAAGCACAGGGCAGCCATGCGTAAACTTGACGATGTATGAGTCACGAGCAGTCTTTGAACGCACTGGCCCACTCCGCGTCCGCTTATCTTCGCTCCGCACGGCATCAGCCGGTGAACTGGTACGAGTGGGGCGCGGAAGCCTTTGAGCGCGCGCAGCGCGAGAATAAGCCGGTCCTGCTGGACATCGGCGCGGTGTGGTGCCACTGGTGCCACGTGATGGACCGCGAGAGTTACGAAGATCCGCAGATGGCGGTGATGATCAACGAGCTGTTCGTTGCGGTGAAGGTGGATCGCGATGAGCGGCCGGATGTGGATGCGCGTTATCAGAGCGCCGTGTCGGCCATCAGCGGACAAGGTGGCTGGCCGCTGACGGCGTTCCTTACCGGTGACGGCAAGCCGTTCTTCGGCGGCACGTACTTTCCTCCGGACAATCGCTACGGGCGACCGGGGTTCGGGACAGTGCTGCGGTCGATGGCGGGAGCCTACGCGGAGCGTCGCACGGAGGTCGAAGAGACGGCTGCGAGCGTGATGAATGCCATTGAGCATAACGAGAGCTTCTCGGCGTTTGCGAAAGACCCTGGAGACCCGCTGGTCGAGAAGCTGATCGGCGCGGCGCTGACCTCGTACGATCCGCGTAATGGCGGCTTTGGCTCGCAGCCGAAGTTTCCCCACTCGGGAGCGATCGACCTGTTGCTGGACGAGGCGACGCGTGGGACAGCGCTGAGCGAGAAGGCTCGCGAGGTTGCGCTGACATCGCTGAAGAAGATGGCGCGCGGGGGAATCTACGATCAGCTGGCGGGTGGTTTCCATCGGTACTCGGTGGATGACCGATGGATTGTGCCTCACTTCGAGAAGATGGCGTACGACAATTCGGAGCTGTTGAAGAACTATGCGCATGCGTTTGCCAGCACGGCCGATCCGGAGTTTGCGCGGGTGGCGAAGGACATCCTGCGGTGGATGGATGAATGGCTCTCGGACCGTGCGCATGGCGGCTTCTATGCCTCGCAGGACGCCGACGATTCGCTCGATGATGATGGTGACTACTTCACGTGGACGCGCGATGAGGCGCAGGCTGCGCTGACGCCGGAGGAGTTCGCTGTGACGGCCGCATACTTCAACATTCGCGTGGTGGGAGATATGCACCACAATCCCTCGAAGAATGTGCTGCATGTTCCTGCTGAGGTGGAGGTTGTCGCCAAGACGCTGGGTCGCAGTGTGGAGGAGACGCGCGCGTTGATCGAGGCTGCGCACACGAAGATGTATGCGGCGCGGCTCGAGCGCAAGACGCCGTATGTCGACAAGACCGTGTACACGGGTTGGAACGGGATGTGCATCTCGGCGTATCTCATCGCTGGTCGCACGCTTCAGCTAGCCGAGCCCGTAGCGTTTGCGCTGAAGTCGCTGGACCGCGTGCTGGAAGAGGCATGGGATCCGGAGCGGGGGCTGTCGCGGGTTGTGGCGTATGGCGAAGGCGGGGCAGTGACTCCGATACCGGCGGTCCTGGAGGACTATGCGTTCCTCGCCAACGCAGCGCTCGATGCCCGGGAGGCGACGGCGGAGATCCGGTATTACCTCGCTGCCAAGGGACTCGCGGACCAGATGATTGCGCGCTTCTACGATGTGGAGGGCGGCGGCGGGTTCTTCGACACGGAGACGAAGGCGGGTGCGATTGGAGCTCTATCGGCGCAGCGGAAGCCGCTGCAGGATTCCCCGACTCCTTCGGGCAATTCGACGGCTGCGACGGTGTTGCTGCGTCTTGCAGCGCTGGCGGACGATGCGCAGTATGAGAAGCTCGCACGGGAGACGCTGGAGGCTTTCGGCGGCATGGTGGAGCACTTTGGGCTCTATGCGGCGAGCTATGGGCTGGCGCTGCGGCGCGCGGTTGCGGGCTCGCTGCAGGTTTGTATTGTGGGTGATGATGCAGCCGCTGATGATATGGAACTCGCTGCGACGGCGCGGTTCATGGTGAACAAGAGCGTGATCCGGGTGCGCCGTGATCAGCTCGCGATGTTGCCGCCGGCGCTGATGGAGACGCTGCCGAATTTGGCGCAGGAGCAGGGTAGCGTGGCGCTGGTGTGTCGTGGAAGCTCGTGCCTGCCTCCGGTGACCACGGGTGAGGGCGTCATCGAAGCGTTGGCGAATTAGCCTTCCGCAGCAGGGGCGCAGCTGAGGTGGTCGGATTGAATCCAATCCGGTGCGGCCGTCTTGCTTACCTGCCAGTCGACATCGAAGTGGCTGCCGTCCCGCACCGTATAGAGGAAGCGATTGATCGCGTAGGAAGCCTTCGGATCCTGGGCGATGGCAGAGGTCATGGTGAGAACTCCGTTCTGCCATCCTTGCTCGCTGGTGTACATCGCCGCACCGAAGTTGTTGGCATCGAACTCGACCAGGCGTTTCTGCTGTGGGTCATACCCGATGAGGTACTTCGCAACGTAGCCGGTGGTTGGCACGACGTCTCGTTCGGTCAGCTCGAGCCACTTGTCGTCGAGAATCACCGCAGCCTCGAAGCTGGCCTGATGAATCTTTCCATTGCGGAAGGAGCCCTTGCAATTCCACTTGCCGGAGAAGCGGAATGCACCGGACGGCGTTACCGGCATTGATGCGGTCTGCTGGGCGAGAGTACAGGATGCAGTCAGCAATAGAAGAGAGAAGACAGAGACGCGTCGTGACGGAACGGTCGATTTTGGCATGTGGCGAATCTCCAAAGTCACTGTGTGATTCAAGGGATCCGTACGGCGTCTGTGGTCTGCGCTGCGGAGCTTGGCAATTCAGTTTGAGGCGATCGGCCCTGCAGGACGAGCATGGAGCTTGAGGAGCCGAAGGAGATGTTTTCTTCGGCGAAGGCCTTGAGTACGCGGCGGCGCAGCTCGCGCAGCACGCCGTCGCGCTGGTTGACCTGAACACGTACGGTGATGGGATAGATGACCTCGTAGCCGGAGATCTTATCGACGCCGGGGGTATCGGGGTCGCTGATGACGACGTCTTTGAAGGCTTCGTCCTTGCGCACGGCGAGGGCCAGGTTGCGCAGCACAGCCAGGACGCGGTCGGGATCCTCGCGCGCGTCGACGCCGACGTTGAGGGTGCCCACGGCGAAGTCGCGGGAGAGATTCGAGACGGTGGTGATCTGCGAGTTGGGAACGATGTAAAGCGTGCCGTCTCCGTCGCGCAGGCGCGTGATGCGCAGCGACAGGTCTTCGACGGTGCCGGTGAGCGAGGCGATCTTGATGGTGTCCCCGACGTTGTACTGGTCCTCGATGAGAATGAAGACGCCGGTGAGCACGTCCTTGAAGATGGACTGCGCGCCGAAGCTGATGCCGAGGCCGATGACGCCGGCGGAGGCGATGAACGGGCCGAGGGGAACTCCGACGGCGCCAAGGAACTCCACGAACACGTAAAAGCCAATGACACCGTATGCCGTCGCGCGTACGATGGCGGCCATGGTGCGGAGCTGAGCGGCACGCTGGGAGTTGCCGACCAGTTTATCGGCGCGATTCAGCAAGCGGCGGACGAAGAATGCGGTGATCCGCTGGGCGGTGAATCCGAGCAGCAGCGCGACGATGAGCCTGGGCGCGCCGTGCTCTGTGAAGGAGATGAGATCGTTGTGCCAGCCCTTCATGAGGGCTTCGAAGAAATGCTCCTCGTTGGGAACAGTTGCCGCGGAGGCATGCGACGTGGGAATGGCGGCGCCGATCGAAGCAAGGAAGTTGTGCCATGGGTTCATCAGGTTCATCATTCGGTTTCAGTAGGATTCAGAATACCGAGCGGGACGATGCCTGGCCGTTCGGACGGAAATGCCGATTGAGGTGAGGCAATGAAATGCGCACGTGGGGTGAGCGGGCGGATGTGGACTGCGGCGTGGCTGCTAGGCGCTGCGCTGCTGCTGACGGCAGGTGTGAGCTTTGGGGGCGGACAGAGCGGGAGTCAGACGCCTGCGCCTGGAGGTGCAAGCGCTCCCAATGGCGGCTCCAACAGCGCCATGCCGGCCTTCGATGACACCGATCCGCTGGCGAGGGCGCGGCAGGCGACCCAGTCGCGGACGTACGCCAATGAACGGCAGAAGAAACTGCTGGCCGATGCTGACAAGCTCGTGGAGCTTTCGAATGAGTTGAGGGCCGAGGTCGGCAGCTCGACCAAGAACGATCTCTCGCTCACGGTGATCAAGAAGGCGGGAGAGATCGAGAAGCTGGCGCACGATGTTCGGGAACGCGAGCGGAATTAGGTACGGTTCACCGCGCGAGGGCTGCGGGAAGATTGAGCTGCGGCTCGGTCATCCTGCTTGAGGTGCTGGCGGTGGTCTGCAGCAGCGCGATGATCTGCGCCGGGGTCAGCCCTGGTCGTTCGGCTCGCAGGATGGCGACGGCACCGGCGACCAATGGGGCTGTGGCGCTGGTGCCCATCGCCTGCACGTAGGCCACGTGGCCGAGACCGAAACAACCGAGGCTCGAGTCGCTGGTCGCGGGCAGGCCGTCGGTGGTGTTGCTCAGGCCGCTGGAGCAAGCTCCGCGGACGAAGCCGCTGACGCCGCTGTCGGGACCTTCGGGGTAGCTTCCGCCGGGTGCGGCGATGGCTCCCGCCGCGCCGTAATTGCTGTAGTAGGCGCGCGTGATGGGGCCGGCCACGCAGGTCGCGTTGGCTGCGAGATTCTCCGCGCAGGCGGGATTGGTGTCGGCGACGACGGGCAAGACGCCGCGGGCCTGCGCGGGAAGCTCGATGTAGCGTCCCGCACCGAGATTGAGGCCGTCATTTCCGACAGCTGCAACGACCACGGCTCCTGCCTGTTCGGCGGCGTAGGCCACGCTGTCGAACTGGGCTTTCCAGCCGGCTCCGTCGCCGGTGTTGAGGTCGACGACCGAGCCGAGAGAGAGCACGATGACCGTCGCATGCTGTTCGACTGCGTCGTTGATGCCGGCGAGCACCCAGCTGAGGAGGCCGCCGGGCTGGCCGGCTTCGCACTGTGCGAGTGTAGTTGCCCCGGTGCCTGCGGGGAGTCGCTCCAGCACCTTGATGTTGAGCAGAGAGGCCTGCGGTGAGACGCCGATGACGTCGCCTGTACCGGAACCGAGCGCGCCTGTTGCCAGCGATGCTACCCATGTACCGTGGCCGGACTGGTCCTGGGGCGAGCCGTCGTCGCAGGGGCTGGGTTCGCCGCTTGCGGTCTGATCGACGAACGAGCGCTGGTAGACGAGGTTCGGAGCGATGTCGGGGTGGCTGGCGTCCACTCCGCTGTCGAGTATGGCGATACGCGCGCCGGCTCCAAAGGAGGTATTCCATGGGCCGGAGACAGGGCCGCCGGGAACGTTGCTGCCATAGCCGCCGGACTGCTGAATCGCCCAGCCCTGTGGCGAGGCATAGTAGGTATCGAAGGGCGCGCTGGGAGCCGTTGGAGGCTTGTCCCCGATGGACGTGAAGAGACGAGGCGTGAGGCGCGTGGTGGAGATGGGCGACGGGGTGGGGTTGGAGATGATGGCCGAATGGGCGGCGGCACGATTCGAGGACTCGGGCTGTAGTGTGGCGCTGTCCTGTAGGGACGCCCCGAGGATCATTCCGTGACCGCGAACTACCCGGTCCTGGAGTACCGTGGCGACCTCCGGCCGGGCCGCGAGGGCTGCGCGGACTGAGGATTCTTCGGTCGCGGAGGTTGCGACAGACGAAATGCCCAGCGAGCTGAGATGACGGATCGGCCGTGCACCGGCTGCCCGGAGCAACGCGTCTGCGTTGGCGGGAATGCGTCCATTGCGATAGACCACCACCAGCCGCCCGGGGGCGGTTTCGGCGACGATCGAGGAGCGCGTCGACGTCAGCGGGGCGATTGCGGAGCCGGTCTGGCAGACGGCCAGCGCAGCTTCGAGCAGAAACGGAAGCACCACGAGGGGGCTAAGGCGGAGCGCAGGGAAGACCCTGGGGAATCGCATCGTGAACCTCATCGTGAGGGCCTATCGGCGACGCGCGAGAGAAGCACAGCTTTTTCAGGGGTATTGTGTGACCAAGGACACCCCCAAATGAGAGGAATCGCCCGGTTTGGAATCCATCTGTGCCAGTTCCGGACAGGGTGGACGATTTTCCGGCGGGCTGCGTCTCTGCGCGGCGCGGGTAAACTGTGGCGCAGAACCGGGGCGACCCGCGTCTGTCTCCGCGACTGTGGATCGCCGCGTCGCCGTGGAGGGCATCCAACGAGTAAAATCTGTTACGGCAACGAAAGAATTCTGCCGGGAGGAGATTTGGCTGTGGCGCGTGCGACGTCGACCCCTGTGCAGTCCGCGGACGCACCCGCTGACCTTGCGGACCTTTCTGACCTTACGGATAACAAGCCCTTTGCGGGCGGCCTGAGCGCGGGGCAGCTGGTCCGGTTCTACCGGCTGATGTATCTTTCGCGGCGCATCGACGATCGCGAGATCCTGCTAAAGCGGCAGCAAAAGATCTTCTTCCAGATCTCCTGCGCGGGGCATGAGGCCCTGCTGGTCGCGGCCGGCCTGGCTCTGAAGCCGGGTTACGACTGGTTCTTTCCGTACTATCGCGATCGGGCGATCTGCCTGGCGCTTGGCCAGACGGCAGAAGAGCAGCTATTGCAGGCCGTGGGCGCCGCGGAGGATAAGCAGTCGGGCGGCCGGCAGATGCCCTCGCACTGGACCTCACCGGAGCTACATATTGTTTCGCCGTCCAGCTCGACGGCGACGCAGTGCCTGCATGCGATTGGCTGCGCAGAGGCTGGCCGCTACTTCTCGCACCATCCGAAGGCGGCGAAGAAGCCGGATGCCGCAGTTTTTGATTATCGCCAGTTCAAGGATGTTACGTTCCATCCCGACGAGGTGACGTATGTCTCTCTCGGCGAGGGGTCGACGTCGCAGGGTGAGTTCTGGGAATCGCTGAATACGGCTTCGAATAACAAGCTTCCCGTGCTGTACGTCATTGAGGACAATGGCTACGCCATCTCGACGCCGGTGGAGGCGAACACCCCGGGCGGAAGCATCTCGAAGCTGGTGGCGAACTTCCCGAACTTCCACTTTGCCGAAGTCGACGGCACCGATCCCATCGCGAGCTACGAGGCGATGGTGGAGGCGGTGGCGTACTGCCGCTCCGGCAAGGGGCCGGCGCTGGTGCATGGGCATGTGGTGCGGCCGTACTCGCATTCGCTCTCCGATGACGAGCGCAAGTACCGCAGTGAAGAAGAGATTTCCGCAGATGCGCTGCGCGATCCAATCGCGAAGATGCAGGTTTGGCTGCTGGAGAAGGGAATTCTCGACCAGCGCGGCCTGGACGAGCTGCACAAGAGCGTGGATGACGAGGTACAGGGGGCGAGCGACCGGGCCATGGCGGCCCAGCCCGCGCAGGTGCCGTCGATCCTGAAGCACCAGTATTCGGAAGACCTGAAGCCCACGGATATGCGCTTTGCCGCGGAGCCGCAAAACAGCGGGGAAGAGCGCACCATGCTTGACCTAATCAACGCCTGCCTGCGCGATGAAATGCGCCGCGACGAGCGGATTGTGGTGTTCGGTGAGGATGTGGCGGATGCGACGCGCGACGGCGCTCTGCGGGCGGGTGTGGTGAAGGGCAAGGGGGGCGTCTTCGGCGTGACTTCCGGCCTGCAGTATGAGTTCGGCAATGACCGGGTGTTCAACTCGCCGTTAGCGGAGGCCAACATCGTGGGCCGGGCGATTGGCATGGCCGTGCGCGGCATGAAGCCGGTCGTAGAGATTCAATTCTTCGATTACATCTGGCCAGCTATGCACCAGATGCGCAACGAGTTGAGCGTGATGCGGTGGCGCTCGAACGGCACGTTCTCGTGCCCGCTGGTGATGCGGGTGCCGATGGGCGGATATCTCACGGGCGGGTCGATCTATCACTCGCAGTCGGGCGAGAGCCTCTTCACGCACACGCCGGGTGTGCGGGTGGTGATGCCATCGGACGCGCGGGATGCCATGGGCCTGCTGCGGACGGCGATCCGTTGCGACGACCCGGTGATCTTCTTCGAGCACAAGAATCTGTACCGCGCTGTCTATGGGCGCGAAGCCTATCCGGGACCGGACTATACGGTGCCGTTTGGCAAGGCGAAGATAGCTCGCACGGGCAAGGACTTGACCGTGGTCACGTATGGCGCGGTAGTTCCGCGTGCGCTCGAAGCGGCGCGGCGGATGGAGGTCGAGAAGGGCGTGGATGTCGAGGTAATCGACCTGCGCTCGCTGAGTCCGTACGACTGGGAGGCGATCGCCGAGTCCGTTCGCAAGACGAACAAGGTGCTGATTGCGCATGAGGACATGCAGAGCTGGGGCTATGGGGCCGAGATCGCAGCACGAATCGGCGAGGAGCTGTTCCATGATCTCGACGCCCCGGTGAAGCGAGTTGCGGGGATGGATAGCTTCGTGGCCTACCAGCCGATCCTCGAGGACGTGATCCTGCCGCAGGCGGGGCGAATCTTCGAGGCTATGGCAGAGCTGGCGGCGTTCTAGCTCGCTCGAAGCATCGTTGCGAGGTGGATACACCTACGTTGATCCTGTGAACACACTTGGATTCCAGAGGAATTCGTGAGCATTCGCGCGACCCGGGAGCCAGTTCGGGGTATTACAGGCCAGTCCCTGTTGATTGCGCGGCGATGCTGCGGGCAGGGCCGCGAAGGAGAGACGTTCGCATGCGTCCTGTCCGCACCCTGTTTCCCCTGATCTCCAGCGCTGCCAACGCGGCGGTAACGGCTGCGCTCTGCACGCTGATGGTCGTTCCGCCGGCTTTTGCTGAGGGTAGTGAGCCCATGGCGACGACGTCGGTGGCGCCAGTGGTTCGCTCCGCAAAGCTAAACGAACATGAGCGTGTGCTGCAGGCACTCAACCGGCTGACCTTCGGGCCACGCCCTGGGGATGTTGCCGCCGTCGAGCGTGTGGGGTTGGATCGCTGGTTCGATGAGCAGCTTCATCCTGAACGGATCGACGATTCGGCGTTGCAGGCCGAGCTTGCGATGTATCCCGCCTCGCAGATGAAGAACTCAGAGCTGATGCGGCGCTTTCCGCCGCCGCAGGTGCTGAAGCAGATGGCGTCCCGTGGGATGCCGCTGCCCAGCGACCCAGTGGAACATGCCATCTATGCGGATGCCCTGGCGAGCTACGAGGCGCAGCAGAAGAAGCAGGGCGCGGCCGGCCAGCAAGAGGCAAAGGCAGTCCCGGCCGACAAGGTGGCTGACATGGCGGATGAGGCCATGATGCCGTCGGTTGTTGGAGCGAGCCCAGAGACTTCAGTGAAAAAGGGCAAGGCCTTGAAGCACTCCGAGGCGATTGCGGCGATGGATCCGGCAGACGCGCGGGAGGTGCTGGCGCTTCCAGCGGACGAGCGTTATGGCCGGCTGCTGGCGATGTCGGGCGAGGAGTCGGTGGCGTTTCGCGAGGGATTGAAGCCTGCGCAGCGGGCCCTGCTGACCCAGGGCATGACGCCTGCGCAGACCGAGGTGGTGCTGGCGATGCAGGGGCCGGCACGCGTGGTTGGCGCGGAGGCGATGGAGACGAGGCTGCTGCGCGACATCGACTCCAACCGCCAGTTGCAGGCCGTGATGGCGGACTTCTGGCTGAACCACTTCAGCGTGTACGCGCGGAAGAATCAGCTTGAGCCCTACATGCTGGCGACGTATGAGCGGGAGACGGTTTTGCCGCGCTCGCTGGGGCGGTTTGAGGACCTGCTGGTGGCGACTGCGGCGAGTCCGGCGATGCTGATGTATCTCGACAACTGGGAGAGCATCGGGGATCATTCGCTCGCGGCGGACCGGGTGAAGGAGCTGCAGGAGCGACGTCCGAATGGCGCGGCGCAGAAGTTGCCGAAGGGCATCAACGAAAACTATGGCCGCGAACTGATGGAGCTGCACACACTGGGAGTCGGTGGAGGATACACGCAGAAGGATGTCATTGAGGTTGCGAAGTGCTTCACGGGATGGACGATCGACCGGCCGTACCAGGGAGGGCTGGCCCAGCCGATGGGCGGCATGCGACGCGGCGCGTTGCAGCAGGTTCATAGCGCTCCGGGGGAGTTTCTGTATGACCCCAATCGCCACGAACCGGGCACCAAGGTGGTGCTGGGGCATGAGATCAAGGATGACGGCTTGAAAGAGGGTTTGGAGGTGCTGCACCTCCTGGCGACGAGCCCGGCGACGGCGCACTTCATCTCGCAGAAGCTGGCAGTGCGCTTCGTCAGCGACGATCCTTCGCCGGCGCTGGTGGATCGCATGACGGCGATGTGGCTGAAGACCGATGGGAACATCTCAGCCGTGCTGTCGACGATGTTCCACTCGCCTGAGTTCTTCTCTCCTGCGGTGTATCGCGCGAAGGTGAAGACGCCGATCGAGTTCATGGTCTCGGCGTTGCGCGCGAGCGATGCTCATGTGCTGAATCCGCTGCCGCTGGTGCAGGCGATGGATCGGCTGGGCATGCCGGTCTACGGAATGCAGACGCCGAATGGCTATTCGTGGAAGTCGGACGAGTGGGTCTCCAGCAATGCGCTGATTGCGCGGATGAATTTCTCGCTGGTACTGGCGGCCGGACGGTTGCCGGGAGTGAGGACGGATTGGCCGGGGCTGCTGGGGGCTCCGGGAGACTCGAATATGGCAATGAGCCCGACAGCGGAGACGGAGAAACAGCTCGAGGGGTTGCTGCTCGACGGTCCGGCGGCGGAGAAGACGCGCGCGACCGTGCTGGCGCAGTTTGCCAATCCCACCGTTCCGCAGGAGGCAGAGCGCGGCTTCCGGGCGCGGCCTGCTCCGCAGACGGCTGAGATCGCCGGCGAGGACGGTGCGGGGCAAGTCATGCAGCCGACACAGCAAGAGGCGCAAGGGGTGATGCTGGTGCGGGCTAAGGCGACGCGCGCCGGTCGTGGCGGAGGCGGATTTGAGGCGGTGGCGAGTGCCCCGGTGACTCCGCTGGACACCATGGCAGGGTTGCTGCTGGGCTCTCCGGAGTTCCAGAGGCGGTAGGCGCAGGGGTGACCAATGCGCCACCATCGCCGTGGGAACGGCAACTTCCTTCGGCCCCCGGCGTTAACATCAACAGCAGCGGCGCTTCGTGCGCCCGGCTAGAGAGCAGAACGGGCTCAAGGAGTACATACCATGTCCCACAAGACACTCTTCACCGACTCTAGCGACTGGGGCTGCGATATGAACGGCCGCGACCTGGCCATGCGTAACGGAGTCACGCGCCGCGGGTTCCTGCGGAACGGCGCGCTGGCGCTGGTTGGAACCTCCGTGGTTCCGGCGTTTCTTACGCGATCGATTTATGCCGAGATGGGTCGTGCTTCGGCGTCGAAGAAGAAGCTGGTGGTGATCTTCCAGCGCGGCGCTTGCGACGGTTTGAACGTGGTTGTGCCTTACGCCGAGAAAAATTACTACGCCATGCGTCCGAGCATTGCGATCCAGCAGAAGGATGTCCTCGACCTGAACGGCTTCTTTGGCCTGCATCCCTCGATGGCTCCGCTGAAGCCGCTGTACGACCAGGGACACCTGGCGATTGTTCATGCCGCGGGGTCGCCGGATCCTTCGCGTTCTCACTTCGACGCGCAGGACTACATGGAGTCGGGCACGCCGGGCGTGAAGATCACGCAGGATGGCTGGCTGAATCGCGCTCTGATTGATGTGTCGGAGCCGAATGCTTCGGCTTTCCGCGCCGTAGCGTTGGGGACTGAAGTACCGCGCACGCTGAAGGGTAAGGTGCCGGCGATTGCTGTGGCGAACCTGCAGGATTTCTCAGTCGGCGGGCGTGGACCGCAGACTTCGCCGATCTCGAACGCGTTCCAGGCGATGTACGACCAGAGCACGGATGCGATGCTGCACGGCACGGGGCAGGAGACGTTCGAGGCTGTGAAGATGCTGAAGTCTGCCGATCCCGCGCACTACACGCCCGCGGCCGGGGTGACGTATCCCAACCAGCCCTTCGGCAACAGCCTGAAGCAGATTGCGCAGTTGATGAAGGCGAACCTTGGCGTTGAAGCTGCGTTCGCAGATATCGGCGGATGGGACACGCACCAGAACCAGGGTGCGACGACGGGGCAGCTGGCGAACCGGCTTACGGAGTTCTCCAAGTCGATTGCTGCGTTCTGGCAGGATATGGGCGACGAGGCCGAGAACATCACGCTGGTGACGATGAGCGAGTTCGGGCGCACGGCGAGGCAGAACGGCACTGGTGGCACGGACCATGGTCACGCGAATGTGATGTTCGTGCTTGGCGGGCAGGTGAAGGGCGGCAAGGTCTACGGCAAGTGGCCAGGGCTTTCCAACGAGCAGCTCAACGATGGCCGCGATCTCACCGTAACGACGGACTTCCGCAACGTGCTGGGCGAGGCGGCGTATCGCAGCCTGGGCTCACGCGACATGGAGCGGGTCTTCCCGGGGTCGAAGGTGAATCCGTCGAGCTTCCTCAACTTCGTCTAAGCGACGCAGAATATTTTCAGCGAGTGTGACGGTCGGCACATACGGCTCGCATTCGTGCGCTTACAAAAGAATCACATTCGATGTGACGGATTCGGGCAACGTTCCACAGTGGCACATATGGTTCCCTCATCGGGGCATTGTCCACACAACTTTTCCCAAGTATGACCGTCATATCCCATGTGCGGCGCGATGAGCGCGGCATAACCAGATAGCCGGACCAGCACTTCCATCGGCAACCGGCTTCCCCTATCCGCATAACCCTCCCCACCCTTTCTTAGTGCCCCCGGAACATCGGGGGCACTATGCCTCTTAAGGGCAGCAGAGGAGCAGAACAGCTGAATAGCAGAACAGCGTCTTAGCTGAAGGGCTAGGCGGGATCTAACGGCCTAGTGTGGGGATGGTGGTGGCCAAGTACTGATCTATGAAGCGTCGCAGCTCGGTCTGCAGGGCAGCATCGTCGCCGGCGTTGAGTTCCACCGTCGTCTTGGGGTCATGCGCGTTCGCGAAGGCTGCAGGCGCATGGCTGGCGTTGGTGGTGAGCAGGAGCTTTGGGGTGCTGAGCCCTGCGAGGGGTGCGGCGAGAGGGAAGTCCTGGTTGAACAGCAGGCCGATGGGGACGATGCGGACGCGGCGATCCTGCTCCACATGATTGCGCATGTCTCCATCGGCGTCCCAGAGAACCAGCGCTGGCAGTTCGCTGTGGTCGTGGCAGAGTTGCGTCGCGATGGCTGCGCCGACACCGGTGCCAAAGACGACGATCTGCTTCGGTGCGATGCCTCGGGTCGAAGTGAGGTAGTTGAGCGCGGACTCGGCATCGGTCTGCATCAGCTGCTGGGTGGGATGACGTCCGCCGCTGTGCCCATAGCCGCGATAGTCGAAGAGCAGGACGTTGAGGCCGGCGTCGTGGAGAGCCTTTGCCGAGGGATTGGCGTCGCCCATGGAGCCATTGCCGGAGTGCAGCATGAGCGCGACGTTGGCGGAGCTGGTGGTGGAAGGAATCCACCAGCCGTCGAGCTGCGGTTCGCCGGTCGTGTCGACCCCGAAGCGGACCGGAGTGAAGCTCAGCCCCTGGCTCGAGGGTGTCAGTGCGAGTTCCCGTGAAGGCTTGAGGACGTACTGCCACTGGGTCTTGTAGAAGACGTAGCAGACGAGCACCTGAGCGCAGAGGAGCGCCAGAACAATCATCGCGAGGAACATCTTCGCGAGCCACAGAGGATGCACGATCTCGTAGACCTGCTTCGGCCTTTGGGGTGCGGGGGCTGGGATACTCGTCTTCTGCCTGCTGCTGGCGTTGCGCTGGGAGGTTCGGCTGGGCATGCTCGTTGCTTCTTTAGCATCTCATGCGCGGTCGCTCCGATGCTCGCAGGCAGAGGCTGGTTGCATGCTTGTCACACGGTGTTGCTGGGGAGTGCCTGCAATTCTCCGTTTCCCACAAAATTCGTATTGATGCGGCAAACCTCTTGCGCTGGTTTCCCCTCTTACTCAACAGCTTCGGAGATACCAGCCGGTTTTCCGGTTGGGTTCTCAAGGTTGCTAAAAGTTTTCAGAGACGCGGGCGCAGCTTTTTGGCTGCGGGTCGCAACAGGAGAAGAACCATGAAGCGTATCGTCCTTTCGATCGCTGCACTGATCATGCTGGCTGGCGCATTCTCGCCGGCGCAGGCGCAGGAACATCGTCACAAGCATTGCTGGGTCAGCCACCACCACCGTCATTGCCGCTGGTCTTAGGCTGCGGCACACCACGTAGCACAGGAAGCCCGGCCGCGCGCCGGGCTTTCGTGCGTCTGGCGGCGTTGTGGACGTGTGCCCTGGAACCCGGTCGGCAAACAAATTCGCGGAATCTGGGGTCGCTCCGGCATTCTCGCTTCTGGGTTGGTAGAATCGATTGAATCCGCCCGAAAGGGGAAAGCCCATGCAGGCTATCCTTGCCCTCGAAGACGGACGCCTATTCCGCGGTAAGGCCCACGGTGCACCCGTGGAACGCGTCGGAGAGGTGGTCTTCAACACATCGCTGACTGGCTATCAGGAGATCTTTACCGATCCCTCGTATGCAGGTCAGATCGTCGTACTTACCAATCCGCACATCGGGAACTATGGCACGTCGCCGTCGGACGCGGAGTCCGTGCGTCCGTACATTGAAGGCCTGGTGGTGCGTGAGTTCTCCCCGGTCAGCTCGAACTGGCGGTCGACCGAGGTGGTTGACGAATACCTGGAGCGCACCGGCGTTCCTGTGATCTCGGAGATCGACACCCGTGCGGTGGTGCGGCACTTGCGCGCCAATGGCTGCCTGCGGGGCTGCCTCTCGACCAACGTGGCGGATCCGGCTGCGCTCGTCGCGAAAGCTCGTGCGCTGCACATCATGAGCGGGACGGACCTCGCCAGCGTGGTCTCAACCAAGCAAAGCTACACGTGGGATTCGGAAGAGCCGAAGAACGAGACCGGCGACGCGTTCCTGCCGGTGAACGATGCGGCGGCGAAGGACAAACTGCACGTGGTGGCGTACGACTTCGGCATCAAGCAGAACATTTTGCGCATGCTGGCGCG
This sequence comes from Bryocella sp., assembly GCF_058498515.1. Classification (NCBI taxonomy): domain Bacteria; kingdom Pseudomonadati; phylum Acidobacteriota; class Terriglobia; order Terriglobales; family Acidobacteriaceae; genus Bryocella; species Bryocella sp. Next base: position 72,864 of record NZ_JBMHYI010000043.1, on the reverse strand, counting down.
CGAGAACTGCACGGTGACGGTGGTCCCGGCGAAGACGCCGGCGAGCGAGGTGCTCGCAATGAATCCCGATGGCGTGTTCTTCTCGAACGGCCCGGGGGACCCCGAGCCGCTGGACTACGCGGTGAAGAATGTCCAGGAGCTGCAGGGTAAGACGCCGATCTTTGGCATCTGTCTGGGCCACCAGATCTTCGGCCTGGCGCTGGGCGGCAAGACGTACAAGCTGAAGTTCGGACATCACGGCGGCAACCACCCGATCAAGAACCTGGAGACGGGCAAGGTGGAGATTACCGCGCAGAACCACAACTTTAACGTGGATCCCGCGAGCCTGCCTGATGACGTGGAGCAGACGCACATCAACCTGAACGACCAGACGCTCGCCGGCCTGAAGCACAAGACCGACCCGATGTTCAGTGTGCAGTACCACCCCGAAGCATCGCCCGGACCGCACGACTCGCACTACCTGTTCAAGCAGTTCCGGCAGGCGATGGAGGATTGGAAGAAGTAGTCGCGAGCGGGTCAGCTTGGTCGAGCCGCAGTCAACGGCACGACTGAGTGGCTTGTTTGCGGCGATAGTAGGTGAAGTCCCGGTCGGCGCTCAGGGGGACCTGGCAAAGTTCGTAGTCTTGTTGGAACGATGCGGATCGACTGATCTCGTCATCACCGAAGAAGAAGACGGGCGTTCGTATCTCTGGGGTCGTTCCTTCGGCCGGGCCGAGGATGATGTAGTCCGGTTTGCGAGCCAGTACTGAAGCACCGTCGCCTTTGAGGTGTCCTATGAGCCGTGTCCATGGACCCGAGGTCGGGATGTTTTTTCTCCTGGCGATCTCGGCATCGTTCAAACCCAACATGTCGATGTATTCCATGCTGTCCGAGTGGTATGGGGTCGAGCCGGCCGTGTTCAGCGCGACATAAGAGCCGGCGGGCCAATGCGTCGCGATATACCTTCCCACGAGCTGGCCCACGCCGGCGGCTGGGTCGACGGTGCGGGGATTCAGGACGGGAGGCACCACCTGAAGGGTGAGCGCTGCAATCATGACGGCGAAGCTCGCAAGAACACCGTTTGACGTAGCGAAGAACCCCAGCTCCTTGGCATGCAGAATCAGCAGCGTTGCGAGCAGCGAGTAGATCAGAAGGCAGAAACGAAAGGCGACCATGTGATCCCCGCCTGAAACCAGGATGAACAGGGCATTACAACCGGTGAGGACCCAGATGGCGGTATCCCTCGGGCTGAAGGTCTTTCGCTTCACGGAAAGACATGCTGCAGCGATCGCTATGGGGCCGATAAAAGGCGGCGTGACAAGGAAGTGCACCGCATAACGGATGCCGAAGCGCAGCAGGACAAGGTGGCTGATTCCACCCAGTTTCGCGTACATGGTGTTGGGGACGGCTGCGTGGAAATACGACCAGCGGAAGATCTCAGTTGGAACCAGCACGAGCGTTACGATGCCCACGAAGATCCCAAGCAGATGTACTTTCGGCTTCCTCGAAGCGTTCGGAAGCACAAGAAGCAGACCGCCGTATCCCGCGATCAGGAGAATCCCTTCCGGGCGTGCCAGTGTTGCCAGGGATAGCAGAAGCGCGGCCGCTGCGACGTTCCGGTTCCCCGGCGAAAGTTGCGGCTCGAAGGCATCGCAGCCTTGTAAGACACCAGCGGTCCCGAGGGCGGCGTAGAGCACCGAATCAAGTCCGCCGATGTCCCACACGAGGAACATCCAGGAAGCGCCGATGAGAAGCAAGCCAAGCTGCGCGCCGATGAGGCCGGTTCGACGGCGCAGGTAGGAATAGAGAAATGCCGCGAGGGCAGCATGACTCGAAAAATTCACAATGCAAGCGGCCCATCGCAGGGGTATGCCCACGGCTCCGCAGGCCGCGACGAGGATGAGGTGGAGTGGGCTCGTGAAGCCCTCGACGCGCGGCCCACGCCGGTTCCATGTCAATCCAAGGCCATCCAGCAGGTGACGCGCGTAGCGCAGGGTGATGTAGGCGTCATCGTGGAAGAACTGATGATTTCGTTGCAGGCAAACGGCGATGAGCAGCGCGGTGTACGCAGCGGAGACGAACCAAAGGCGGTTGGACTGGAAAACCCTGTGTTGAAAGTCACGCGAATCGGATGCCATCATAGGTCCAGGGTTCGTGACGGGAGAACGTGTTGTTCGCTTCTGCCCGTTTGCTTTCGGTGGGGTACATTGTATCGCCCGCTCCATGAGCGATAATCAAGACACGAAGCGCTTATTCGACTGACTCAAACATGCCACGTAGAAATGACATAGCAAAGATTCTGGTGATCGGCTCCGGTCCGATCGTCATTGGCCAGTCTGCCGAGTTCGACTACTCCGGCACGCAGGCGTGTAAGGCGCTCAAGGCCGAGGGCTATGAGGTCGTGCTGGTGAACTCGAACCCGGCGTCCATCATGACGGACCCGGACGTTGCCGACCGCACGTACATTGAGCCGCTGACCATTACCTACCTCACGGAGATTCTTCGCAAGGAGGTCGAGCTGCTCGATCCGAAGCTCGGCAAGTTTGCCGTGCTGCCGACCGTGGGTGGACAGACCGCGCTGAACCTTGCCGTCGATCTCGCCGATGCCGGCGTGCTCGACGAGCTGGGTGTGGAGCTGATCGGCGCGAAGCTCGAGGCCATTAAGAAGGCTGAAGACCGTCTCCTGTTCAAGGACGCGATGACGAAGATCGGGCTCGACATGCCGAAGTCGAAGTTGATCAACAATCTTCGCGACGGGCTTGAGTTCGCTGGCGTTTTGGGCTTCCCGGTGGTGATCCGCCCGAGCTTTACCCTGGGCGGATCGGGCGGTGGCATTGCGTTCAACCGCGAAGAGCTGATGGAGATCCTCAACCGCGGTCTCGATCTCTCGCCTGTCCACGAGTGCCTGCTCGAAGAGAGCGTGCTCGGCTGGAAAGAGTACGAGATGGAGGTGGTGCGCGACCTGAAGGACAATGTCGTTATCATCTGCTCGATCGAGAACTTCGATCCGATGGGCGTGCATACGGGTGATTCGATCACCGTGGCGCCCGCGCAGACGCTTACCGACCGCGAGTTCCAGCGCATGCGCGATGCGTCGATCGCGGTCATCCGCGAGATCGGCGTGGAGACTGGCGGAAGCAACGTGCAGTTCGCGGTGAACCCGCAGAACGGCCGGATGACGGTCATCGAGATGAACCCGCGCGTGTCGCGTTCGTCGGCGTTGGCCTCGAAGGCTACGGGCTTTCCGATTGCGAAGATCGCGGCGCGGCTCGCTGTTGGCTACACGCTCGACGAACTGCAGAACGATATCACCAAGGCCACGCCGGCATGCTTCGAGCCCACCATCGACTATGTTGTGGTGAAGATTCCGAAGTGGCAGTTCGAGAAGTTCCCCGGCGCGGATGAGACGCTCGGGCCGCAGATGAAGTCTGTGGGCGAAGTGATGGCCATTGGGCGCACCTTCAAGGAATCGCTGATGAAGGCGGTGCGTTCGCTGGAGACGGGCAAGAAGGGCGTGATGGATGACATCGATCCTCGGCGTTTGCGCCAGCGGCTTGTGACGCCGCATCCGGACCGTCTGTCATATCTGCGCTATGCCTTCGATACTGGCATGAGCGTGCGCGATGCGGTGCGCTTTACGGGCATGGACCCTTGGTTCCTGCACCAGATGAAGCAGATCGCGGATGAGCTGAAGGCAGTGGAAGCCATTGGCTATCGCAAGCTCGATGAAGACACGCTGCGCTCGGCGAAGCGGATGGGGCTTTCGGACGCGCGCATTGCTGCGGCGCTCAAGCTCGACGACAAGGACGGCGCGGCGAAGGTCGCTGCGCTGCGTAGTGAGCTCGGCATCAAGCCGGTGTTCAAGCTGGTCGATACGTGCGCTGCGGAGTTTGAGAGCTTCACGCCCTATATGTACTCCTGCTACGACGAGGAGGATGAGTTCCAGGCGACCGACAAGAAGAAGGTCATCATCCTGGGCTCGGGACCGAACCGCATCGGGCAGGGCATTGAGTTCGACTACTGTTGCTGCCACGCGGCGTTCGCGCTGCGCGAGGACGGCTACGAGACGATCATGGTGAACTGCAACCCTGAGACTGTCTCGACCGATTACGACACCTCGGACCGCCTGTACTTTGAGCCACTGACGCTCGAGGACGTGCTGGCTGTGTATGAGCATGAGGCTGCCGCAGGTGCGGATATCGGCATGATCGTGCAGTTCGGCGGCCAGACGCCGCTGAACCTCTCCATGCCGTTGAAGAATGCGGGCGTGCCAATCATCGGCACGAGCCCGGAGTCGATTGATCTTGCCGAAGACCGCAAGCGTTTTGGCAAGCTCATCACCGAGCTGAAGATTCCGCAGCCGCAGGGCGCGATTGCGACCAACGTCGACGAAGCTCTTTCGGGTGCTCGTCGCGTGGAGTATCCGGTGCTGGTGCGTCCGAGCTACGTGCTCGGCGGCCGCGCGATGGTCATCGCTTACGATGATGCGGACATCGTGCGCTACATGACAAGCGCGATTGAGTACTCGCAGGACAAGCCGATCCTCATCGACCATTTCCTCGAGGACGCGATGGAGGTCGATGTCGACGCGCTGTGCGACGGTACCGATGTTGTCATCGCCGGCATCATGCAGCACATCGAGGAGGCGGGTATTCACTCGGGCGACTCGTCCTGCGTGCTGCCTTCGGTGGACCTAACGCCGGATGTGCTGGACATGATCCGCACCTACACGCGCAAGCTGGCAATGGCGCTGGATGTCATCGGCCTGGTGAACCTGCAGTTCGCGGTACAGCGGGGCACGGTGTACGTCATTGAGGTGAACCCGCGCGCTTCGCGCACGGTGCCGTATGTTTCGAAGGCGACCGGCATTCAGCTGGCGAAGATCGCATCGCGGCTGATGACGGGTCGCAAGCTGATCGATCTGCTGCCTGATGCCGTCGCAAGCGGTGAGGACCTCTCGACCGGAGAGCATTTCTTCGTAAAGAGCCCGGTGTTCCCATGGGGCAAGTTCCAGGGAGTGGATCCGATCCTCGGTCCGGAGATGCGCTCGACGGGCGAGGTGATGGGCGTGGCGAGCACCTTCGGCGAGGCTTTCGCCAAGGCGCAGATGGCTGCCGGCCAGGTGCTGCCGACCGGCGGGACGGTCTTCTTCAGCGTCAACGACCACGACAAGCCGCTCGTTGCGGCGCTGGCGAAGCGGTTCGTCGACATGGGCTTCCGCCTGGTGGCGACCTACGGCACTGCCGAGCTGCTGGAGGATGCTGGGTTGCAGGTGGAGAGCGTCTTCAAGGTGAAGGAGGGCCGTCCGAATGTGGTCGACCTCATCAAGGGCGATCGCATTCAACTCATCATCAACACGCCGCGTGGGCAGGAGAAGGTCTTCGATGAGCAGGCCATTCGGCGCGCCGCGGTAAATGCGCGTATCCCGACGATCACCACGCTGGCCGCGGCCCATGCGGCTGCCGAGGGCATCTCGGCGTTGCAGCGCGGCAAGATCACGGTGGAGTCGCTGCAGGAGTTGCACGCGTCGCGCAAGGCTGAGCCGGTCGCACAGTAGACGAGGTAGCAAAGATAGACAGCGGCGCATCCCTGAGGGTGCGCCGCTATTGTCTGTAGCTTGTTAGATTTCTTCGGGGGCTGGTGCGCCGAGCTGCGCGCCGATGGCATAGCCGACCATCGCGACGGGGATCCAGCAACCTACGAGGGGTCCGGCGCCGTCCATGAGCCCGCTGCCGTGGTAGAAGTCGAAGAAGGTTCGCCACAACCGGAGGGTGAGATGGCCAGGGCCGCACTCGGCGCATAGGCCGGGGCCGGTCTGCAGGTCGATCACCCAGACCGAAGCTCCGAGGAGCACGATCAGGCCGGCGATCCACACATAGCGGCCGACGCGATTTCCCGTGACTCGGGTGACGAGGGCGCCCACGATGGCTGCCACACCGAAGCTAAGGGCCGTGAGGATCAGCTTTGGCGCGGGCTCTGCGGGATCAGGGCGGGTAAAGCCCATCCCGATGACGAGCGCCATCACCACCGCCAGCGTAAGGAGACAGTGAGCTGCGAACCAGGAGGCTTCGCGGCCCAGGTCACCTATCGATTTGTTGTGCTTATCTGCTGAGGCGCCGGTCATCGAACATCCTGCCTGAAGTGTAGGATGCCCCGGACTAAACTGAGAATGACACTTATGTTCATCGAAGGCATCCACGTCCCCCTGACCGCGCCGTTTTACCTCGACCAGAGCAGCTACCTGCGCAAGCTGGAGCACAACGTCCGACGGTACTCCCTGACGCCGGTCTCGGCCCTGGTGGCGTTCGCCCCCGGTTGCGAGGGGGAGGGATTGTCGGACAGCGAGATTGCAGATGCGCTGGCGACCATCGCGGATTCAGCGGCGAAGGAGAAGGTGCTGATTGCGGGGCTGCCGCGCAGCAGCGTGCGCTCGGCACTCGCGATTGCTGCGAAGGCAGAGGCTGCGGGCTTCGATGCTGTCCTGGCGGCGGCACCGCTCGATGTCGCCACGCTGAAGCCTGAGGAACGGCTGGTATGGTTCCGCGCTATTGCGGATGGATCGCCGCTGCCAGTGATGCTCTACAGCGATGCGCAGGGGATTGGGGCGACGCTCTCGGTCTCCGAGGCGGCAGCGCTCGCGCAGCACCCGAACATCCTTGGGCTCTACGACGCCGGGCTTACAATCGTGCGTTTTGAGGCCATTGCTGCGGCGACGAAGGAGATTCGCCGTGAGGTCGCGGTGACGGCGATCTTCGCCCCCGTGACACGCAGGATGCTGCAGCCTGAGACCGTGGCGACCAATCTGGTCACCATCGGAATTGTCGGCGAGTTGGGCGGTACAGCCGTTGCAATCACTCCTGTGGCTCCGGCGATCAAGACGCGGACGAAGGTCGTCGGCTTCCAGGTGATCGCTGCGGGACGGATCGCGGGTGCGGTCGAACTGCTGCAGGCTGGCGTTCCGGGAGTGATGCCGGCGCTGGCTGCCTCTGCGCCGCAGGGATGCCATGAGGTCTTCGCAGCCTTCAAGGATGGCGATCCGGCGCTGGCGACGCTCAAGGCTGCACGGCTCGCTGCGGTTGACGATGTTGCTACGGCGCTGGGGATCGCGGCGATCAAGTATGGGTGTGATCTGAATGGGTACTACGGCGGCCCACCACGGCTGCCGCGTCTTGCGCTGACAGCTGGGGATAAGGAGCTCGTGGAGCGAGCCTTGGGCAGCGTGAAGAACTGACAATCTGCGAGACTCAGTTCAGGCGAAGCAAAAGGCCATGGCACTTGCCGTGGTCTTCTATTGACCGACCTCGATCTATCGTATTGATGCGAGCTTGGTCCTCGCCTGCATCGCTTCGGGCGAGTTCGGATAGCGCTGGATCAGCGCGCGGAGTTCGCGCTGGGCGTTGTCGTTCTGCTTGGTCGCGATCATCGCCTCGGCGCGGTGGAGACGCGCGGCGGGCAGCTTGGAGTTGTCGGGATAGTTGTCGATGACCTGGGAGTAGGCCTTGATGGCCGTGCTGGGCTTGTTGCTGCGCAGGCTCATCTCGCCGAGGTAGAAGTAGGCGTTGCCGGAGAGATTGTCATTCGGGTAGGCCTGGATGAGGTTCTCGAACTCAGTCGACGCGAGACCGTACTTGGCGGTTACGTAGTCACCGTACGCGGTGCGGTACATGTCTCCGGCTGGCAGGCCGGGGTTTTGCGGCGCTGCGTTGGGGTCGTTTGCGGCTTGCGAGGCTGTGGGGGCTGGTCCGCTGAGGCCCCCCTGCGGAGGGTTTGTGGGGAGTGGTGCGCCTCCGCCCGCTGGAGAAGGCACCGCCTGAGGCAGGCTCTGCAGGATGGAGTTTGCCGCGGCCTGCTGCCCCTGGATATCGCCGAGAGCCTTCTCCATGCGGCCGAGGCGCGCCTTCAGCTCGTCGATGGAGTCATTGAGCGACTGCACCTGGCCGGAAAGCTGGTCGTGCTTGGCTGACTCCGCGTCCTGCACGTTCTGCAGCTTGAGCTGGAGGCCGTTCACCGTGATCCCCATCTTGTTCACAGAGTCGGCGGTCTGCTGTACGAGATCCTTGAGCACGCCCATGCGCTCGTCATTGGCCTGGGTCAGGCGCGCGACCGCATCCTGCAGCTCCTGAACCTGGGTCTGCAGCTGGACCATGTCCTTGTTGACGGCGTGGGCCGGAGTGGTGCTGAGGCCTAGCGCGAGAAGAGCGACGGTGGCCGTGCTGCGGAAGGTCGCGCGGAAGTTGCGGTCGGTAGTCATGGGGAAACTTGCTCCTGGAGGTAAACCGCCTCACGCGAGGCCGAAGGCTGGCTTCGGCCTCGCGTCGGCGTTAGCGATCGAGTGAGAACTGGGCGCGGCGGTTCTCCTGCCAGCAGCTCTCGGACTCCTCGGTGCAGAACTGGCGTTCCTTGCCGTAGCTCACGACGCGGATGCGGCCGGGGGCTACGCCAGCGTTGACCAGCGCAGTCTTGGCGGAGCTGGCGCGGTTCTCACCCAGGGTGATGTTGTACTCGGCAGAGCCGCGGTCGTCGCAGTAACCGGCAATCAGCACCTTCACCCCGGGGTGGGCGGTGAGGTAACGCGCGGCCGAAGAGGCGGAGGTCTGCGCGTCCGGGCGAAGCTCGTAGCTGTCGTAGTCGAAGAAGATATCCTTCACGTTGGCCTTGAACTCCGCGTCGGAGCCCATGTTGCTGCTCTCGTCGTTTCCGGTGGCTCCAGTGGGCAGGCTTGGGACGCGCACGGTGACGCGGACGTTGGCTTCGGTGGTGCCCCCATCGCCCTTGGCGACGAGGTGGAAGTTGGTGGAGTTCGCCGGGGAGACGGTCGTGGTGCCGTTGACGTTGACCTGCCCGATGCCGTCGATGCTTACGCTGGTCGCGTTGGTGGTGCGCCAGTTGAGCACGACGGACTGACCGAGGTCGATCGCCAGCGGGTCGGCGGTGATGGTCGCGGTCGGAGCCGCCACGTTGCCTGGCGCTTCGGCGCTTGGGGGCGGCAGCGCGCTTTCCTTTTTGTGGCAGCCCGCCGCAGCCAGCATCAGCAGGGAAGCCATGGCGGCGACGATCGCCGATTGCATCCTCCGCCCAGTCTTCAACTCAGTGTTCCATCCGTTCGCCATGCGCATCATCCTTAAACTCCTGAAGATGGGAATCTTTTTCTAGTGCAAGATTGGCAGTCCCGTTGGGTCAATCGCCTGCGCCCGTCGTAGCCGCCGAGGTCTCTGAGAGTTGCGCGGGGAGCCAGACCGCGCTAACATGTATCGTGTAGCGATACGTGTTTATTATATCGAAACTCTCACTTCCAGCTCCAGTTGGGCATGTCAGCGCCCGGGCCCGTGAGTGCTTTCCTGTCTGTGCCGTCCGCCAGCATCCCCATAATGCGGGTGTGGTTCGCCCGGCCATCGGGCGAGTTCGCAAAGGCGATATGGCGGCCGTCGGGAGACCAGGTGGGGAAGTCACAGCGTCCGATGTCATGGGTCAGCTGGATCCAGCGCTTGGTGGCGACTTCCATGACGTAAATATCCTGTCCGCCGGGAGCTCCGGGGCCATACTTGCGGTCCCAGGCGAAGGCGATGAACTGGCCGTTGGGCGACCAGGAGGGCGAGGAGGCATAGCCACCATCGGTCATGCGGGTCACGCCGCTGCCGTCGGAGTCCATGATGTAGAGCTGCGGCAGGCCAGTGCGTCCGCTGATGAAGCCAATCTGGGCTCCAGTCTTGGGGTTCCAGGTGGGCGAGGCGTCGAAGCCGAAGCTGGTGAGGCGGCGGGCCATTGCACCCTGGGGGTCGGAGACCCAGATATCGTTCTTGCCGGAGCGGGAGGAGGAGAAGGCGAGTTGATTGCCGCCGGGACCCCAGGCGGGCGAGATGTTCGAGCCCCCGGCGGTGGGGAAGGCTACCGGCCGGTTCAGCAGCAGCGAGTACATTTTGATCTGGAAGCCGTCGCGCGAGAGGGCGCTGAAGGCTACGCGCGAGTTGTCCGGAGAGACGCGGGGCGAAATGGCGACGGTGCCGAGGTGCGTCAGCACATGCTGGTTGGCGCCGTCGTAGTCCATCTCGGCGATTTCCTTTACGCCTTCGCCGACGAGACGGATGTAGTAGATCTTCGACTCGGCGATGCCCGGGACACCGCCGGAGAGGCGGAAGATGATCTCGTCGGCGAAGCGGTGCGCCACCTGACGGGCGGCGTCGTCGCTGGCATCATCGGTATAGACCTTGGAGAAGATGAGGGGGAACTGCGAGTTCTTCGTGTCATCGAGGAAGCCGTTGACGACGAGCTTGCCTCCGCTGACGTTGAGGTTGCCGAAGGCCACCATGGAGGCGGAGGTGGGAGCGGCGGCCCACTGCGCGATGTTGATCTCCTGCTGCGAGCCGGGGGTTGCCGTGGGCTGCATGGACTTCGAGACCATGTCGAAGATGCCGGCGGCGCTGAGGTCGGCGAAGAGCGTGGCGTCGAAGGCGCGCTTCTCCGAGACGACCTGAGCGTCGGCGCTCTGCGGCTTGAAGTCTGCCGCGGCGATGCGGATTTTGTCCGCCGCGCCTTTGTCGATCTCCATGTGGTACCAGTCCTGCGCATACGCTGCCGTGCTGCACAGGAGCGCCGCAAGAAGGACGGTACCGGTCTTCAACGTACTGGCTTTCATCACGCTGTCGAGACTCAGGATGATCTCCTCTCAAGAATGGTAGACGCTGCTTCGGTGGGAATCAGCAGCTTGGAAGACAACAACTTGGGGACCCGTGGCGTGCTGCGGGATCGGTGTCCCAGGCGCGCTTACTGGGTGTGGAAGTCGAACTTGTACTCGATGGTGATGTGATCGCCGGCCGGAAGCGGACCGAAGGTGTCGATGCGCTGGATGGCCGCCATGGCTGCGGCGTCCAGGGTGGGTGATCCGCTGCGTTGATAGAGCCGAAGATTCTGCACGGTGCCATCGTGCTCGATGTCGAAGACGACGACCGCGTTCTTCCCGTTGGATGCACCGGCATTGATGGTGTCGGTGTAATAGTTCTGCGCGACCTTGCGGCCGATGATTCCGAAGTAGTAGCCGTAGCGTGCGCCATAGACGCGGTCGGGCACAGTCAGACTAGCAGTGCCGTTCTTCACCTGGGTTACGGACATGGGAAGTTGCGTCGCGACTTCACCGCTGGCGGCCTTGGTGGTTTCGGGCGTGGGTTGGGGATGCTTGGGCGGCGCAGGCGTGGGGATGGGCGCGACCTTGGCGGGCTGCGTTTTGGCCTTCACCTCGATGTCGGTGGGCTTGGGCGGAGGCTGGGTTTCGACCTTCGGTGGAGGCGCGGGAGCTTCGCTGGCGTGCTCTGGAGCGAGGACGGATTTGTCCACGGCAGCAGCCTTCTGGGGCAGGGGAATGGCGGAGACGATGGAAGCCTGGATGGCTCCGGCGTTGGCTTGCGGTCCGCCCCAGTGATCGTGCATCACCAGGCCTGTCCAGGCGGCTGCAGCGATGGCCGCGACCACGAGCAGGTGCAGCGAGATGGAGAGGCCCATCCCTCCTCCGAAGCGTTCTTCGGAGGCCATGCTGCGATGCTGGATTGCGGTCGTGCTCATCGTTTGGGTTCTAAATGCTCGATCTTGTTCGAAGTTTGTTGCCTGCTCAAAGTCGGGTAGCTGTAGAGCGATGAGGTTTGAGGTATTGAGCGAGGAGGAAATGCTTCTTCCGTTGCGCTATTGCTCCACTGGCCGAGTCACGATGCTGATGTTGGTGACGCCTGCGGTTTTCACTGCTTCCATGACGGAGGCGAAGGCTCCAAAGGGCACGCTTTGGTCGGCGCGAACGTAGACGACGCGCTTGGTGTCCTTGGGCTCGGGCAGAGCTGTCAGGGCGTCGGCGAGGGCGTTCACGTTGACCAGCTTGTCCTGCAGGTAGACGTTGCGATCCTTGTCGATGGTGATGACGGTGTGGACCTCGGTGAGCTGGTTGACGGAGCGGGTCTGCGGTACGGCGACAAGGATGCCGGACTGCAGCACCGGCGCGGTGAGCATGAAGATCAGCAGCAGCACCAGTACCACGTCGACGAGTGGCGTGATGTTGATGTCGGCGAGGGCTGTTTGCGTACGGCCGCGGGTCGAGAAGGCCATTAGTAGCCCCTCCGCCTCGGGTCGTCTTGCGGGATCTGGGATTGCGCGGTGGGATGCACGCCGGAGTAGCCGTCGCGGCCCTGCGCGCTCATCAGCGCGGCGTTCTCGATGGCGTTGAGCAGCTCGCGGCCAAAGTCATCCATGCGCGAGGCAAACTCGCGAAGGCGCGCGGTGAGCTGGTTGTAGCCCACCAGTGCGGGGATGGCGACGACGAGGCCGGCGGCGGTGGTGATGAGGGCTTCGGAGATGCCCGGAGCGACGGCGCGCAGGGTTGCGGCGCCCTCCGTGCCGAGGCCGTGGAAGGCGTCGACGATGCCCATCACCGTGCCGAAGAGGCCGACGAAGGTGGCCGACTGGGCGATGGTCGCGAGCCAGGTCATGCGGCTCTCCATCAGTGTGAGGGATTCGCTGGCGGCGGTGAGGGCAGCGCGCTCGAGGGCCTGCGGATTGGGCGGAACACCACGGCCGCCCTGGCGCTGGTACTCATCGTGGATCTCGCGGAAAATCTCGACCAGCGGGCTGGGGCGGAACTGGTCGGCCAACGCGGCGATCTCGCTCAAGCGGCCCGACTTGCGGAAGGCGCGAATGAAGCGGCGATTCTGCGTGTCGGCGGCGCGGAAGTAACGCCACTTGGAGATCATGATGGCCCAGGAAAAGATGCTGGCGATGAGCAGAATGCCCAGCACGGTCATGGCGACAGGGCCGGAGTTGCGGACCATCTCCACGATGGCGCTCTGGTGGGCTCCCGCCGGCGGTGGACCGAGGGGAGAGGCGGACGAATCTTGCAGGAGCAGGGCGAGGGCGTACAGAATCATCGGCTTCCAGTGTACTCGTAGGTCGTTACTCGATTGAGGTGGCGCGCTGAGCAGGAGCAAATGCGGGCCCGTAGTCTTGGATGGTACTGGCAGGCGGTTCCGCCGTATGCCGCTTAATGTCGCTTAGGGCTTCGACGCAGATTTCTGCCAGGTGTTGCGCAAAGGTATCTGCGAGTGCACGTGGCGACGGACGCACAAGCGGCCCTGCTATGCTCACGTTGAAACTGCCTGCTCCCACAGTATGCTGCTCGAACTTCGCGCCGAAAACTATGCTGTCATCGACCACGCAGTTGCTGGGTTCGGCCCGGGGCTGAACCTGCTGACGGGCGAGACCGGCGCTGGCAAATCGATTTTGATCGATGCGCTGGCGCTCCTGCTGGGTGGCAAGGGTTCTAGCGATGTGGTGCGCCACGGGGCTGAACGGGCTGTGCTGGGCTGTGTCTTCGAGTCGACGCCAGGTGCGGAGGCGATCCTCGAAGCGAACGGGATTGATCCCGAGGGCGATGAGATCCTGCTGCGGCGGGAGATTGGCGCCACAGGTAAGGGACGAGTCTTCATCAACAACCAGCCGGCGACGGTGGGCGTGCTGCGGGCGCTGGCTCCGGAGCTGGCGCTGGTGCATGCGCAGTCGGAGACGCTGATTGCCTTCGATACGGAGCAGCAGCGGCTGTTGCTGGATCGCTACGGAGACATCACGACTGAGCTGACGGCCACAGCCTATGCGAGCTGGCGCGAGATCGCTGCCCGACTGGCTGAGTTGCGGTCCGCGGAACAGGACCGGCTGCGTCTGATCGACCTGTGGAGCTTCCAGGCGAAGGAGATTGGGGCGGCGAAAATTACCGATGCCGAGGAGGATGTGCGGCTGGAGACGGAGAAGCGCGTGCTGGCGAATGCCGAGCGGCTCTTTTCGGCGGCCAACGCTGCGCAGGAGCTGCTGTACGAGGCAGAGGTCTCGGCGGAGTCGCTGCTGGGATCGGCGATCCGGCATGTCGAAGAGCTTGCGCGCTTTGAGCCGAAGTTCGCGGAGACGCTGTTGCAGCTGAATGCGGCGAAGGCCTCGATCGAGGATGTGGCCACGACGCTGCGGGACTTCGCCGGCGATGTAACGGCCTCGCCCGAGCGGCTGGAGGAGATCGAGGATCGTCTGGCGGCACTGGATCGGCTGAAGCGCAAGTATGGACACTTTGAGGCGCTCACGGGGCTTTCTGCAGTGATTGCATTTGGCGAGGATGCGGAGCGCAGACTGGGCGAGATGGAGAACCGCGAGCAGCTGCAGGTTCAGCTGGAGCGGGAGCTAGCCGCGGCGGCGGGCGTGTATAAAGCTGCGGCGAAGAATCTCACCGCGCAGCGCCAGGCTGCGGCGAAGAAGCTGGCGAAGACTGCTGAGCGGCACATCAACGAGCTGGCGATGAATGCGCGCTTTGCAGTGGAAGTGACGCCGGGCGAAGAGACTTCGCACTGGAGCGCGGCGGGCTGGGACAACATCGCCTGCACGATCGCGACGAACCCAGGCGAGCCGTTGAAGCCGCTGGCGGAGGTCGCATCGGGCGGCGAGCTTTCCCGCGTGATGCTGGCGCTGAAGGTGTCGGTCGAAGAGGGCGAGAACGCCGCGGCGAAGCGTCGCAAGACGCAGCTGCCGCGCACGCTGGTCTTCGACGAGATCGACATTGGCATTGGCGGCCGCGCGGCGGAGGCGGTGGGTCAGAAGCTGAAGGCGCTCTCCCGGGTGCAGCAGGTTATCTGCATTACGCATTTGCCGCAGATCGCGGCGTTTGCGGATCAGCATTTCCTCATCGAGAAGAGCGAGAAGCGTGGGCGCACGCAGACTGGGGTGCGGCAGATCGACCCGCATGAGCGGATCGAGGAGATCGCGCGCATGCTTTCGGGGGCGGAGCTGACGGATACATCGCTGCGGCATGCGGAGAAGATGCTCGAACAGGCGCGATAGGGAAATCGTGCGAGCAACCCGTCCCGGCGGTCCTGCTTCTCACCACGCAGCAAGCAAAATCTGCATTCCAACGAGTCCAGGAGACTGAAATGTCCGAACCGAAGAAGTGTGCGCACGAGAACTGTTCCTGTATCTGCACCGACGGCAAGAAGTTCTGCTCCCAGATCTGCGAGGATGCAGTCGGAACCCAGACCCTGTCCTGCGACTGCCCTCATCCGGGTTGCACCGGCAAGGTCTAGGGTCAGCGGCAGAGCCGTTCGCGTGAGTCGTTCCGCGATGGGCCGTTTGTCGCGCAGGAGGCAGGGCGCATCGTTCCCGGGGAGTTTTGCACCGGGCACGGTGCGTCGTGTCCTGCGAATTCCGACCACTTTGGGTATACTTAGTGGGTGACCACTACCCTCGCCGATCCCGTTGCAGCCCCCCAGGAAAACCAGGAAAGCACGGCCGGAACCAGCGCCACCAAGCGGGTTCTGCTGCTGAAGCCTCGCGGCTTCTGCGCCGGCGTGGTGCGCGCGATCGACATTGTGCAGATCGCGCTGGACACGTTTGGAGCGCCGGTTTACGTGCGCAAGGAGATCGTCCACAACAGCTACGTGGTGAACGATCTTGCCCAGAAGGGCGCGATCTTCGTCAATGAGCTGGATGAAGTGCCCGAGGGTGCGCGCGTGATCTACTCCGCGCACGGCGTCTCGCCGGCGGTTCGCCAGCGCGCCAAGGAGCGCAACCTCAAGGTGATCGACGCGACCTGTCCGCTGGTCACCAAGGTGCATCTGGAGGCGATCAAGTTCGCCAAGCAGGGCTACTCGCTGGTGCTCGTTGGCCATCGCGATCACGAAGAGGTTGAGGGCACCCAGGGGGAAGCCCCGACCGTGACGCAGGTGGTTTCGACTCCGGAAGAGGTGGAGCAGCTCGTCGTTCCCGATCCGAACAAGGTCGCCTACCTGACGCAGACCACGCTCTCGCTGGACGAAGCGGCGACGATGATCGATGCGCTGAAGAAGAAGTTTCCGAACATCGCCGGCCCGCACGCGCAGGACATCTGCTACGCCACGGAGAACCGCCAGACGGCGGTGAAGAACGTGGCTCATGGCGCGGACCTGGTGCTGGTAGTGGGCTCGCGTAATAGCTCGAACTCTAATCGCCTGGTCGAGGTTTCGAAGAACCTCGGAACGCATTCGTACCTGATCGACAAGGCCGAGCATATCGAGCCGAGCTGGCTCGAGGGCGTATCGACGGTTGCGATTACGGCGGGCGCGTCTGCGCCTGAGATTCTGGTGCAGGAAGTTGTCCAGTATCTGCAGGGCAAAGGTTACGGCTCGGTCGAAGAGGTTGAAGTGATGCCCGAGAATGTTCGCTTCGGCCTGCCGCCGGAGATTGTGCAGGCGATTACGCCGGCACGGCCAGCGGCTCAGGCTTAGTGCTTCGCCGGAGAGGGTCCGGCCTGGATTTTTGTATCGCTTGAGCTTCCAGAACGTCCGGGTCTTTGACGGAGGCTCTGTACCGAAGAAGCTCCGTACGTGGCTGATGGATGATCGAAAGATAAGGGATTTCCAGCAGTTGCAGGATCAAATCGCACGAAACCGGACTGACCCCTGGTCTGTCCAATGCACATGGGTTTCCATGGAGCCCCGGAGCTGGACAAGCGTTTCCGCCTGTCGCCAATGAGTACATCGCCCCAGAATCCGTACGCTACGCCCCAGGCTCCAAGCCAACCAAGGTTTGGAAGACTCGACCTTCCGCTGGAACAGGTAAAGCGCGGTATCGCGCGTTCGGCGGAGTGGCTGCTCGGCCAGCAGTCTGAGCAGGGCTACTGGTGCGGCGAGCTCGAAGCAGACGTGATGCTCGAGGCCGACTACATCTACATGCACAAGCTGCTCGGCACCGGGGACCCCGGTCGCCTGGAGCGCGCGCGCAATGAGATTCTTCGCCACCAGAACGACGACGGCGGGTGGAGCAACTACCCGGGTGGGCCGTCCAATGTGAACTATGGCGTGAAGGGCTACTTCGCCCTGAAGCTGATGGGCCACAAGGCCGACGAGCCCTTCATGGTGAAGGCACGCGAGAGCGTGCTGTCCCTGGGCGGGGTGGTGGAGTGCAACACCTTCACCAAGATGTATCTCTGCGCGTTCGGGGCCTACGACTACGACGCCGTACCGGCGGTTCCGCCGGAGATCATCCTGTTTCCGGACTGGTTCTACTTCAACATCTACCAGATCAGCGCATGGTCTCGCGCGATCCTGGTGCCGCTGTCAATCATCTACGCGAAGAAGCCCTTCAAGAAGATTCCGCACGAGCAGGGAATCGACGAGTTGTTCGCGGGCGGCCGTGAGAGTTCCGACCTGCACCTGCGCTGGGACAAGAAGCATCCGTTCAGCTGGCGCAACTTTTTCATCTTCACGGACCGCGTCGCGCACCTGGCGGAGCGCGTGCACATTCGCCCGCTGCGCAAGATGGCGTTGAAGAAGGCCGAGAAGTGGATGCTCGAACACTTCGAGAAGTCCGATGGCCTGGGTGCGATCTATCCGGCCATGCTCAACGCGATCATCGCGCTGCGCTATCTGGGCTACTCGCAGGACGATCCGCAGTTCATTCGCGCGATGGATGAGTTCGAAAAGCTGGGGCTGGACTTCCCGGAAGGCGAGCCGAACTATCCGACGCCGACCTTCCGAATGCAGCCTTGCTTCTCTCCGGTGTGGGACACGGCTCAGGTGCTCTCGACCCTCGGTGAGGCAGAGCTTCCGCGCGGAGACGCGCGCCTAGTGAAGGCCGCCGACTGGCTGCTGTCGAAGGAGATTCGTTACAAGGGCGACTGGTCTCATAACGTCAAGATCGACGACCCCAGTTGCTGGTGCTTCTTCTACAACAACGACCATCAGCCCGACGTGGACGATACCGGCGAGGTGCTGCTGGCGCTCAAGTGCGTCGACAACCCCCGCGAACGCTACCAGCATGAAGTGACGCAGCGCGCCGTGGAGTGGGTCTTCGCGATGCAGTGCAGGTCGGGTGGATGGGCCTCGTTCGACAAAGACAACACCAAGAAGATGTTCGAGTCGATCCCGTTCGCTGACCACAACGCGATGATCGATCCGCCAACCGTGGACATCACCGGCCGCATCCTGGAGATGCTGGCGGCTTATGGCTACACGCGGCGCGACAAGCGCGTGGAGAAGGCTGTTCAGTTCATCCTCAAGGAGCAGGAGCCGGATGGCGCCTGGTTCGGACGCTGGGGTGTGAACTACCTCTACGGCACCTTCCTGGTGCTGCGCGGCCTTCGCGCGATGGACTTCGACTCCTATGAGCCTGCGGTGCAGCAGGCAGCGGAATGGATCCGCATGGTGCAGAACACCGACGGCGGTTGGGGCGAGACGTGCGGCACCTACGATGATTCGAACCTGCGCGGCACGGGGCCTTCGACTCCGTCACAGACGGCGTGGGCGCTGCTTGGTCTTCTTGCAGCCAACGATACCCGTTCGGACTCGGTGGCCAAAGGTGTGCGCTGGCTGATCGAGCGTCAGCAGGGAGACGGTAGCTGGTCAGAGCTCGCAGCCAATCGCAATGGCGAGAGCTACTACACCGGCACGGGCTTCCCGCGGGTCTTCTATCTCGGGTACCACCTGTACAAGCAGTACTTCCCGCTCCTCGCCTTGACGACGTACAAGAAGGCGATCGAGAAGGAAGCTGCAGAGGCGCTGTAGCCGATTTTGTTTCACGGCAAGGCATCATCCGCAATACCCGCTGACAGCACACTTGCTGAGGCAAAGTCAGTAAACTAGTACGAGCACTCCGAAGGAGCCCAAACCGGCATGGCAGTTCCCGTATCCCAGGCATTTACCGTTGCGACCTACGTCCTGAAGCAGAAGCTGATGGGCCGCAAGCGCTATCCGCTGGTGCTCATGCTGGAGCCGCTCTTCCGCTGCAATCTGGCGTGTGCGGGCTGCGGCAAGATCCAGTACCCGCCGCACATCCTGAAGGCGCAGTTGACGCCGGAGCAATGCTTCAAGGCGGTCGATGAGTGTGGCACGCCGATGGTGTCTATCCCCGGCGGCGAGCCGCTGCTGCACCCTGACATGCCCGAGATCGTTGCGGGTCTCGTGGCGCGCAAGAAGTACGTTTACATGTGCACCAACGCTCTCCTGCTCAAGGAGAAGCTGCACCTCTTCCAGCCGTCCAAATATCTCTCGTTCTCCGTGCATCTCGATGGCGAGAAGGAACACCACGACCTCGCGGTCTGCCGCGAAGGCGGGTGGGACATCGCGATGGAGGGCATCCAGGCAGCGGTTGATGCTGGCTTCCGCGTAACCACCAACACCACGCTCTTCGACGGCGCGGATCCGAACTCTGTGCGGCGTCACTTCGATCAGCTGATGGCCGCAGGTGTGGAGTCGATGATGGTCTCGCCTGGCTACACGTACGACAAGGCGCCGGACCAGCAGCACTTTCTCGGCAAGGCGAAATCGCGCCGTCTGTTCCGCGCGATTCTCTCGAACCGCAAGAAGGAGTGGGAGTTCAACACCCACCCTCTGTTCAGCGAGTTCCTGATGGGCAAGCAGAGCTTTGATTGCACGCCCTGGGGTATGCCGACGTACTCCATCTTCGGCTGGCAGAAGCCTTGCTACCTGCTGCAGGATGGCTACGCCGATACCTTCGACGAGATGATGGAGTCGACCAAGTGGGAGGAGTACGGCGCGAAGAGCGGCAACCCGCGCTGTGCGAATTGCATGGTGCACTCCGGCCACGAGGCCTCGGCGGTGGACTACAACTTCTCTTCGCTGAAGGGCTTCATCGAGACGGCGAAGAAGTACATGTTCCGGCCGACCTACGCTGACGATGGCGCGATGAAGATCCTCAATGAGTGGCAGAGCGATTCGCACGGTCCGCTGGTGCAGATCAGCAATGGAGCGAACCCGGTGGTGGTGAACACCTCTGTCAACGAGTCAAGCGCCCACGTCGCCGGCGACTAGGCTTTCGCCGTCGCTTGGTTGACAGACCACTCCGAATCTATCTCGCGTCCATCGCGACGCATCGAGGACTGATATGGCTACTGCCCAGCAGGAACATCTGAAGATCGAGCAGCTCCAGCAAACCTCCGCCGATGATATTGAAGTCATCGCAGGCCGCGACCGCGAGAACCTGCAGGGCTGGATTCCGGAGCTCGCCAGCGAAGGTGAGATCCGCGAGGCGCTGGAGAAGGCCTTTGACTATCGCGGCGATGTCACTATCACGCGCAAGGACGGCTCGATCGTCGAGGGCTATCTCTACGACCGCTTCAACGCGGCGACGCTGGACGGATCGCGCGTACGCATTATTCCTACGCCGAAAGAGGGCGTGCCGGTGGAGCGTGTGAACATCCCATACTCCGAAGTCGCTCGGCTTGAGTTTACGGGCGCGGATCGCGCTGCGGGCAAGCGCTTCGAGACCTGGGTGAAAGAGTACTGGGAGCGCAAGGCTGCCGGGGAAAAGAACATCCAGATCGCTCCGGAGAAGTTGGACTAGAGCATCGAGAGGTATCGCATGGCTGCGCATCCCATCGTTACGATCCACGACGGCAAGGTAGAGATTCCCGATGAGCTGAAGGATGATCCGCGTTTTTGTGACGGCGCGAGGCTGGAGCTGGTGCCCCGGCCCGAGCACAAACCGCAGACGAATGCGGAAGCCTGGGAACGGTTTCGCGAGTTGCAGGGGATCTTTGCAGACTACCCCGGAGATGCAAACCTGACGCTGGAAGAAGAGCGACAGGCGGAACTCCGCCAGGAAGAGCAGTGGAGCCATGGCTGACACCCCGCCTCGGGTGTTAGTCCTTGACGCTTGGCCCATTCTTGAATGGTTGAAGCACAAAGAGCCGGCATCGTCTGCGTTCGATGAGCTCTTGGTCCAGGCGGAGTCAGGAGCCGCCCGCTTCGTTATGTGCCGGCTTAACTTTGGTGAGATCGTCTATACGATCCGCAAAGAATCGCATTGGCCGGAGGCAGAAAAGCAAAGAACTCTTGCAGTAATTGCTCTTCTCCCAATTGAGCTCATTTCTATTTCCGACCAACTCGTCGATGCAGCTGTGGATCTGAAGTCCCGTTATCGGATCTCTTACGCAGATGCGTTTGCTGTCGCACTCAGCAGGGAATTACGGACGTCTTTGGTCACAGGGGATAACGAGATTCGTACGCTTGAGGCAGACCAGGTTGTGCAGCTTCATTGGGTAGGGCTATGAAGCTCTTTCTGACGGGTTCAACCGGATTTGTCGGATCGCATGTGGCTCACCGTGCGGCGCTCGAAGGAGCGTCGCTTCGACTTTTGGCGCGGCCTACTTCGAAGATTGACCACCTGCCGCAAAGCGCCGAGCTGGTCATCGGTGACCTTCGCAATCCTGTGGCGTTTGCCTCGGCTTTGCGTGGCTGCGATGCTCTCGTGCATGTGGCTGCGGATTATCGTCTGTGGGTCCCCGACCCTGCCGAGATGTACAAGGCCAATGTCGAGGGTACGCGCGAGCTGCTGCGCCTTGCGCGCGAGGCGGGTGTGCCGCGTGTGGTCTATACGTCGAGCGTGGCGACGATGGGCTTCCACGGCAACGCGATCGTGGATGAAGACACTCCAGTGAGTGAGGCCGCAATGATCGGCCACTACAAGCGATCGAAGTGGCTGGCTGAACAGGTGGCGCTGGAAGCGGCGCGCGCGGGGCAGAACGTCATCCTGCTGAATCCCACGACGCCCATTGGGTCGATGGACGCGAAGCCCACACCGACAGGGCGCATCGTCGTTGACTTCCTCAACAGGAACTTCCCGGCATACGTCGATACAGGCCTGAACCTCGTCGATGTCGAGGAGATCGCGCGGATGCATCTCGCGGTGCTGGAGCCGAACGAGGTCTGCCGGCCGCGTCCGGGCGAGCGGTACATCCTGGGCGGTGAGAACCTGACGCTGAAACAGATCCTCGACCGCCTGGCCATGATGACGTGGCTGCCTTCACCGAAGCACAAGGTGCCGCATGCGGTAGCGACGGCGTTCGCGTTCTTCGATGAGACGATTACCGGCAAGCTGCTCGGCAAGGAGCCACGGGCTACCGTCGAGGCTGTGCGCATGGGGAAGAAGATGATGTTTGCCTCGAGCGCGAAGGCGGAGCGCGAGTTGGGCTTCCATGTGCTTCCTGCAGACAATGCGCTGCGCGAGGCGTGCCGTTGGTTCCTCGCGAATGGCTACGCTCCGCAGCCGCCGAAGAGCGTATAACGGCGCATCCTGCCGGACGCCTTGGGCATCTGTTCGAGAGGCACTCGAAAGAGCTGTGCCGCCCGCGCAACGTAGAGGCTAGGATCAAGATCAATGCAGACCAGGCTCGCCATCATCGCAGCTCTGCCACGCGAGATTGCCTCGCTGGTGCGGGGCCTCAAGCCGCACCCGGCGTTTCGGCCACGTGCGGTATTCCTGTACGAGATTCCTGGTGCCATCGTCGTCGCTGCAGGCATGGGGCGGGGCCGCGTGACGCTTGCCCTCGAAGCGGCGCGGACCATTGCTCCGATCGAGACGGTCATCTCGACGGGACTGGCCGGGGCCTGCACCGCGGAACTGCTTCCGGGAACGGTCGCGGGTGCGTGCACCATCATCGATATGCACACCGGCGAACGGTTCTTTGCGAGTGAGCCTTCGCCGCACACGCTGGTGACCAGCGACAGCATTGCGGGGATCGTGGAGAAGAAGCGATTGGCTGACACCTACAGCGCGGCCCTGGTTGACATGGAGGCCGCGACGCTCGCGCGCCTGGCGCACGCACATTCGCTACGCTTCCGCGTACTCAAAGCCGTCTCCGATGGCCATGACTTCGAGCTGCCTTCGCTCTCGCTGTTTGCCGATCGCGATGGCCACTTCCGCACTGGCGCCTTTGCGCTGCACACGGCACTGCATCCCAGCGAGTGGCGACGGGCTGCGCTGCTGGGGCTCGAGAGCTCGCGGGCGTTGAAGGCGCTCGACGTTGCGCTGCGCGCGACCATCGCGGAGCACGAGTAACGGTCTCCCCGCGTCGATCTAGAAACGGTCAGCTAGTAGATGGTCCGCGACGCGAATGGCGTTGGCGATGATCGTCAGCGATGGGTTCACCGCACTCGACGAGGGGAAGAAGCTGGCATCGACGACATACAGGTTGTCGAGCTCGTGCGCTTTGCAATTCTCATCGAGCACGCTGGTGGCGGGGTCGTGGCCGAAGCGGCAGGTGCCGTTCTGGTGGCCCACGCCTTCGAGCGGAATGCGCTTCTTGAAGTAGGCGTGGAAGGGAAGCGAGGCGTCGGCGTGGCCGGCGCGCTTGAGTACATCGACCCAACGGTCCTTGAGGCGCTCGAAGCTCTTCGTGTTGTTCGGCGTGTAAGTGAGGCGGATGTGGCCTGGCGTCGCGGTCGTGACCGCGGAGGCCATGTTGGAAGGACTCTTGCCTGATGCGGGATGCGCTCCCGCGACGCCGGGGGAGATGTCGGTGTGGGAACTCGGGGATGCGTTGCGGAGCGTTACGCGATTGTTGGGATCGGGAAGGTCCTCGGTGGTAAGCCACCAGGGAACGGCGTGGTGGCGCATGCCTTCGAGGACGAACTCCGGCGTCATGGGCGGAGCATCGCCTTTCATCATCTCGTGATGAAAGCTGCCGACGGGCTGCACCTGGCCGAGGGGATATGGGTACGCCGGATCGGGATCACGCAGGTAGAAATCGTTGGTGCCCCAGGTCTTCATGTAGGCGTCTTCGTTGATCTTGGTGGAGATCGCGAGTAGGGCATCCGCCTGGTGATACATGAAGTTGCGGCCTACCTGTCCGGAGCCGTTGGCAAGGCCATTGGGGTGCTTGTCATTCGCGGACTGCAGCAGGACCACGGCGGAGTTCACGGCTCCGGCACAGAGCGCGACGATGTGGCCTTTGTACTGTTCGATGCTACGAGAGTCGGCGTGCTGGACCTCGACCGCGGTGACGGCCGTGCCGCTGGCGTTGGTGATCAGACGGAGCACGCGGGCGCCGGTCAGCAGCGTCACATTGTCGAGGTGCATGATCTCGCGAATGCAGTTGATGTCCGCATCGGATTTAGCGTGGACGAGGCAGGGGTAGCCGTCGCAGGTGTCGCAGCGCACGCATTTGGAGGCCACGGGATCCGTCGCGTCGCGTTTGAGACCCAGCGGGATCGGGAAGGTGCGCACGCCCAGCTTGCGGACTTCGGCCTCAATGGCGCCCATGCGGTCTTCGTTGCTGAAGGCAGCGTAGGGGTAGGGCTTGGAGTGAAAGGGTTCGGTGGGATCGAATTCGCTCAGCTGACCGCCGGCGACGTGAGCGCCGTTGCCGAGGTCGCCATGGACGTGGAAGAGTTCCTCGGCACGAGTGTAGTACGGCTCCATGTCTTCATAGCGGATGGGCCACGCTGGCGAGATGCCACCCTGGTGGATGACTTCGCCAAAGTCTTCGGCGCGCATGCGGAACATCGCTGCGCCATAGACCTTGGTCTGCCCGCCGACGAAGTAGGCCTGCTGAGGGTGAAGCTCCTTGCCGTCGCGGTCGTGCCAAACCTCGTGGGTGTGGTAACGGTTGTCGAGGAAGACAGCAGAGGTGTCCCAATTCAGCTTCTCCTGAGGGAGAAACGGACCTCGTTCGAGGATGAGGATGCGTTTGCCTGCGCGTGCCAAGTGCAGCGCCAGCGTGCCTCCGCCTGCTCCGGAACCGATGATGATCGCGTCGTACGGATTCGCCATAAAGGCTCAGATGCAGGTCGCGGGGTACGTCGTCGAGTTCACGGCGCTCAGTTCACGAGCCAGTCATACTGTTCGTCGCTGAGCGGCACCACGGAGAGCCGGAACTGACGGAAGAGCAGGGAGCCCTGGAAGACGCCTGCCTCGCGGATCTCCGCGAGCGGTTTCTCGCGCTTGAGGCGCTTGCCAGCCTTCAACGTGACGATGGGCGTCTTGCCATCCTCGGCGAGCTTCACGGAGACGACCTTGGCCGTGCCGATGGCAGCCTTGCCTACGTTGGAGTGGTAGATGACGGCCATCTCGCCCTTCTTCATGTTGCGAAGGGTGATGAGCGCTTGCGGGTTCTTGATGCCATCCCACACGGTCTCGCCGTCGCGCAGCAGGTCGTCGTAGGAGTACTTGTCGGGCTCGCTCTTGAGGAGGTAGTGCATGGGTATACGTTATCCGTTATGCGTTATGCGTTGTACGTGTCGAGGCTGCCTGCGGGTCACTCTACGCACAACGTAGAACGTATCACGCACCTCGCTTTGGCCTTCAGCCACCGAGATCGAGCAGAGTGACTGGCGGCATGGGCCGCCCAAGGAAGTGGGTTCCAAGCCGCTGGAACTTCTCGACCGAATCCGTAGCGAAGCACTCGAAGGTTGCGGGAGCGAGGGGAGTTGCAGGCCCGTGGGCTCCGAGCGCATGCGACGTGACCTCCGCGGTAGCATGCGCGGCATCGACCACCACAGCATCGGAGCCAAGTTCGCGAAGGGCAGCCTCGATCGCCGGCGCGATCAGCGGGTAATGCGTGCAGCCGAGGATGACTGCCCGGGGAGCGCAACGGCTTAGAGCCTCGGCGAGGTAGATCCGAATCACGTCGCGGGTTACGTGATGGTCCGTCCAGCCTTCCTCGACCAAGGGCACCAGGAGCGGACAAGCGACTTCCACGGCGCTCAGGTCAAGCTCCGCGCAGGCTTCCAGGTAGGCGTGGGATTGCACCGTTGCAGTGGTGGCCAGGACAAGAACCTCGGGGCGCGTGGCTTCGATGCTGATCCCGGCGGAGCGGATGAGATCGTGCGCGGATTTGGCTCCGGGCTCGATGACCCCGATGACGGGGATCCGCACAGCGGCGCGGATGTCTTCCAGCGCGAGGGCCGTGGCGGTGTTGCAGGCGATGACCAGCATCTCCGCGCTGCGGGATTCGAGGAAGCGCGCGGCCTCCACGGCATAGCGCGCGATGGTGGCCCGGGATTTGGCGCCGTAGGGAAGGCGTGCGGTGTCGCCCAGGTAGACGTAGTGCGCGTTGGGGACGAGCGGCAGCAGGGCGCGCAGCACCGTGAGGCCGCCAAAGCCGGAGTCGAAGACGCCAAGAACGGGCATCGCGCTAGTGACCTGAGGCTGCGGTGGTGGTGTCGCGCACGGGATACAGCCGCAGGAGGTCCGCGTGGCCGGCAAGCGTCTCGCGCGGCTGGCCGTCGACAAGGAAGCGCACCTGTTCGATCTGCGGCAGGTTCGCATGGAGCGTGCCGATGATCGATTGCAGCGTGAGCTGCTCGACCTCAACGCCTGAGGGGTGCGAGTTCACGAAGGAGCCGCGAAGGTTGATGACCGCGAGCTCATCCCCGGGAGATTGCGGTTGCAGCGCGCCGGCTTCCGGCGCGACGAGGCTGGTCGGAGTGCGGCCGTCAGCTCCGGTTTTGGCGGAGGGATCAATGCTGTAGCCCACGACCGGCAGCGGGACGAAGAAGACATCGTCCACCATGGCGCCCGGAGACAGCGGATGCGACGAGCCTTCAAGCGCATATTCCGCGGCAAGATGGTCGAGCAACGCGCGGGCGCGGGCCGTCACTTCGCTGGGCAGAGCGATCTGCCGCTGCTGGGCAGTGATGCTGCCGTCGTCGTCGCTGGCGAGGTCCATGGTGATGGACTCGGTGGTGGTGTAGGGGGCGTCGATGGGGGTGTTGTCCGCCAGCTGCGAGACGCGGTCGCGTGCCTTCTGGCGCTCATAGAAGAGCAGCAGGCCCATGCCTACGATGCACGCGACCAGGCACCAGAAGACGATTCGCTGATGTCGCTGGATCATGGATTGCTCTCCGCCGGTGTCGTCGTGGCCGGGGTTGCGGTCGGAGCGGGCGCAGGCAGAAGGCGCACTGGCGGCTGCGCCTGGTGCTGCCAGAAGACCATGGCTCCGGCGATCGCCTCACTGATCTTCTGTTGATACGAGGAGTCGGTGATGGTGGCGGGGTCGTCACCGCTGGGAGCCAGTTCGACGACTACGGCGGGGCAGGTCAGCGAATCGACGGGGCGGACGGCGGCGTTGCTCGAGACGAGGACCACGCGGGAACGATCCAGTGCTGTGGCGATCTGCCTCCCGAGCTTGCCGCTCTCGCCAACCCAGGCGGCCTGCGCGGTGAGCCAGGGCTGCAATGCGAGTTCCCCAGCGGAGGGCGCGATGTCCGAGGTGTAGAGGTGGACTCCCGAGCCGGCCCCTGTAGCGTGCAGTAGAAGGCAGGCGACGGGGCGCTGGTGGTTGGCGATGCCGGCACGGTCGTCAAGCGAAAGAGGAGTCGAAGGGGAGCTGGGTGAGGTCGCCGCATCGCTGTCGCGGGTCATCACGACCGTGAAGCCGCGCGAGGTGAGCAGCGAGCGCAGCTTGAACGCGAAGGCCAGCGTCACGTCTTTCTCCACCAGATTGTCGCTGAGGCGAGACCCGCTGTCGATGCCGCCATGTGCGGGGTCGAGCACCACGACGCCGCGGTTCATCGGGACGGAGACAGGCTGCGCAGGCGCGGCGCTGGATGCAGCCGGACTCACTGCCGGCGTCGCGTTCTGCGCGAGCAGCGCCGTCGAGGCGATCAGGAGTAGCAGGAAGGCGGCCGGTCGGCGCTGGAGGTCTGGGAAGGGCATGCGGGCGTCGGGTTGATTGTAGCGGGTTACCTCCCGTTTGGATGCACATCCGGCTCCGGCCGCTGCCAGCGCCCGGTAGAGTCCGTTAGACTCGTCCCTATGCGGGTCTTCGGTGTCGATTGCGGGACGGAGTTCACCGGCTACGGCGTGGTGGAGACCGACCGCGAGTCTCGCATGCCGAAGCTGCGCCCGCTGTGCTCCGGAGCGGTGCGGCTGAACAAAAAACACACCACGGCGGTACGGCTCGCACAGGTGTACGCCGAGCTGACCGCGCTGATGCAGCTGTGGCAGCCGGAGATCGTGGCCATCGAAGAGGTCTTCTTCTCGGCGAATGCGAAGTCGGCGCTGAAGCTGGGGCAGGTGCGTGGCGTTGCACTGCTGGCTGCCGCCAACTGCGGGTTGCCGGTTGCGGAGTATGCTCCGCTGAAGATCAAGAGCTCGGTGGTGGGCTATGGCCTCGCGGCCAAGGAGCAGGTGGGATTCATGGTGGCGCGGCTGTTGGAGCTCGATGAAGTGCCGCAGCCGGCGGACGCTGCGGATGCGCTGGCGATCGCTATTTGCCACATCCACCATGCGCAGACGGCCGAGGCGCTCAAGCGATGAAGGCCTGCGTCGCTGTCGCGGGTGGCGCGATGCTGCTGGCGCTGGCTTCGCTGGCGCAACAGCCGATGTCGCAAGAGATCCCGTTACCGCGTAATCTTTCGACGACGCTGCTGCTTCCCATCGACACCATCGTCTTCGACTTTCAGCGCGCCGAACTGGAGCCGAGGCGCTGGGGGTTCGAGATTCATGCCGATGGACACGGTCGCTACTACGCGCAGGCTGCGGAAGCGATTGCGGCACCTTCCTGGCAAGAGGTGACAGCGAGCAAGCCCACGATGGAACGGCTGCTGGCCGGAGCGCAGCACGGCGAAAGCTGCGAGACCAGGGCAAAGCACATTGCCAGCACCGGGCAGAAGACCCTGAGCTATGTGCATGGCGACGCGTGGTTCACCTGCACGTTCAATTACTCCGATAATGACGCGGTGATGAAAGCATCGGACGCTTTTCAGGCGATGGCAGCGACGATCCAGTTTGGCGTGCGTTTGCAGCGGGAGCAACGATTTGACCGGTTGGGCCTCGATGCGGAGATGACGAGCCTGGAGGATGAGGTCAAGGCGGGCCGCGCGCTGGAGCTTGCGAACATCGCTCCCGTGCTGCGCTCGCTTGCGGAGGATGCGCGTGTCATCGACCGTGTACGCCGCAGGGCCGCGCGCATGCTGGAAAGTGTGGCTGCGGAGCAAGACAGCGCGAAGGAGGCGCCGGCGCGATGAAGAGGATGATGTGGCTGCTGCTGGCGATGGGGTTGACGGCGCTGGGTGCTCGGGCTGGACGCGCGCAGGAGACGGTTTGTCCGTTGCATGGGACGGGCACCGAATCAGCCCACACAGACCGTTGCCTCTACTTCACCATGGAGCGCTTCGGCGTGATGGTGCCTGCATACACCGTTGCGGTGCGTGAGGATGGCAAGCTGAAGTACTGGGAGAATGCCGATGCGGGCTCCGCCCTTGCGCAGCGCAATCCATGGCTGCCGTTGAGTGCTGGGACGACCCAGCTGCTTCTGGCTGCCGAGGCCAACGTACGCTCCGGGGCCTGCATGGCGCATGTGCGCAACCTTGGCTTCGGCGGCAAAGCAACCATGATCGCGTGGTCTTCCGCAGGGCGTGCGACCTGCAGCTTTGTGAGCTCCAGCGATCCGGCGGTGAGCTCGGCTGCGACTACGTTTCAGGCCATCGCGGAGATGCTGCAAGGGGGCGAGCGGCTCGACCGCGATCATCACGGCGACCGGCTCGGCATGGAGCGGGACCTTGATGAGCTGATCGAAAAGGCGAAGGCGGGGAAGGCCATCGAGCCGCAACTGATCGCGG
Organism: Bryocella sp.; assembly: GCF_058498515.1. Lineage (NCBI taxonomy): Bacteria > Pseudomonadati > Acidobacteriota > Terriglobia > Terriglobales > Acidobacteriaceae > Bryocella > Bryocella sp. The sequence continues at coordinate 43,543 of NZ_JBMHYI010000043.1, read as the reverse complement.
TCGCATTGGAGTCCATCGCCAACGACGATGCGGTGGTCGACATCGTGCGCCAGAAGGCCTTAGGGCTGCTTCATCCCGCCGCAGCTTCGGCTTCGAGCGCGCGATAAAGCTTGGCCATCAGCTCCAACGAGACAGCCTCGGAACGCACCTGAGACGCCAGTTCGGCAGGCCAGGCTGCGGCGAGTTGCTGCGACGTGTAACCCGCAGCACGCAGGTTGTTGGTCAGCGTCTTTCGCTTCTGCGCGAAGCTCGAGCGCAGGAATTTGTTGAAGCCTTCGGGCTCGACCTGCAGCTCGTCGAAGCGCGGGGCGAAGTCCAGCCGCAGCACCGTGGATTCGACTTCTGGCGGCGGCGAAAAGCTATTTGGTCCAAGCGTAAACAGGTTCACGACGCTGGCGTGCAGCTGGGTGAAGGCCGAGAGCGGACCGTAGTCGCTGGAGCCGGGGCCCGCAGCGATGCGCTCCGCGACCTCGCGCTGCATCATCACGATGGCTCGCCGCAGCAGGCCTTTTCGTGCTGCGGCGAAGAGATGCAGCAGGATATCCGAGGTGATGTAGTAAGGCAGGTTGCCCACAACATCGATCGTCCCGGTGACACCGTCCGAGTCCTCGGGAACAAACGCGTTGAGGTCCGTTTCCAGCACATCGCCGTGGTGGATGGTCACGTGCGGCTGCTCGCGAAAGCGGAACGTCAACTCGCGAAAGAGCGCGTCATCGAGCTCGATGCAGTGCAGGCGCTGAGCGCGCTCGGCCAGCAGCGCGGTGATGGCGCCGTGTCCGGGGCCAATCTCGACGACGGTACGGTGACTGATATCGCCGAGCGAGCCTGCAATGCGGATGCATGCGGCCTCATCGACGAGGAAGTTCTGGCCTAGCTTCGGCTTCTTCACATCTATCAGGATAGTTCAGGGCGTTTCACGATAGTGGAGTCAAGGGCTTGCGGCGAATCCCATAGTACGCGGGGATTCCCGCGAGGATCACTCCGGCTCCGAGCGTGGAGGTGAGCGGCTGGTCGAAGAAGCTGAAGACCAGCAGCAGCGCGGCCGCTGCGATGAACAATGCTGGCACCACGGGATAGCCGCTCACGCGATACGGGCGCGGAGTGTTCGGCTCGCGATGGCGAAAGACAAAGACCGTCGCGGTGGTGAGGGCGTAGAAGAGCCACTCCGAGATGATGGCCAGCGAGAGCAGCGCCTGAAAGCGCCCCACTACGAGCAGGAGGATCGTGCTCAGCGCAGCTTGCAGCAGCAGGCTTACCCACGGTGTGCGAAAGCGTGGCTGAATGCTGGCGAGCGCCTGGGGTAACAGGCCGTCCTGCGCGGCAGCGAAGGGCACGCGAGCCCCCGAGAGGGTGCTGCCAACGAAGGTTGCGGCAATGCTTACGGCCATGCCGATGCTCACGAGCGCCGCGCCCCAGGGACCTGCGACGAGTTGGAGTGCCTGGACTGCGGGCCGCTGCGACTGGGCGATCACGCTGGCTGGAAGCACATACTGGATAGCCGCGTTGGTCAGCATGTACAGCACGCCGACGAGCGCGACGCCTCCTACGAGGGCGCGGGGGAGCGCACGTTGGGGATCTCGTACCTCGCCTGCAAGCTGCGAGACGTCCGACCAGCCGTCATAGGCCCACAGGGCCGCGACCAGGGCGATCATGAAGCCGGCGAAGCCGCCGCGCGCGCCTGCGAAATGCGTGCTGAAGTTAGCGAAGCTGCCGTGTGAGCCTGCGGCAAAGCAGAAGCCCGCTATAGCCAAAATCAGGGAAACTTTGAGCCATGTCAGCAAAGTCGCCAGATTTGCAGACTCCAGCGTGCTGACGATGTTGAGGCCGGTGATGAGCCATGTCGCGGCGATGGCCATGACCTGCGCCCAGGTCATGTGCAGCGCTGCATTGTGTTCGAGGAAGGCGAAGGCAGGGAAGTTGCCGAGCACGCGCATCAGCCCGGCTGCGATGGTGGCGATGGACGCGGGCTTGGCGATCAGCGTCCACGTCCACGTATAGAGAAAGGCTGTGAGCGGGCCATAGGCGTCGTGGAGGAAGGCGTACTCACCGCCGACGCGTGGCTTCATCGCGGCCACTTCGGCATAGCTCATCGCGCCGAAGAGCGAGAGCAGGCCGCCGACGATCCACACCGCGTAAACGCCGCTGGAACTGCCTACCGCGGCCATCATCTCGCGCGGGACGAGGAAGATGCCCGAACCGATGATGATGCCGACAACGATGGCCGCGGCGTGCTTCGTCGTCAGCAGACGCGGGAGTTCGTTGTGGCCGGGGCGCTCGCTCATGCTGGTCGGAGGAATCAGCTTGAGGGTAGCACGCTGTCCTCGGGACAAAGCTAGATGTAGAAGCGTTCCTCCTTCCAGTCAAATGGAGCCGAGGGCTTGCGGCCGCGCAGGAGGTAGATGTTGTGGTGCTCGAAGGGCATGGAGTAGGCGTCCTCCATCTCGCCGACGATCGTCACGGAGTCGTACTTCTGGGCGAGTTCTTCGGGCTTGTCATGAATCAGTGCGATGACGAGGTTGGGATCGCAGCCATGCGTGCCCCAACCCCAGTAGCTGTTCTGTCCGCTCAATGCGGGCGGCAGGCCGAGGTGGTCCTTGCGACTGAAGAAGTCAATCGCACCGGCTTCGCCATAGTTGCTGCCGAAGATGCACACCCGCTTTTGATCGGCAGCGGAGAGTGAGTCATACGTGCGCTTGACGATGCCGACTTCGCGCTCCCAGCCGAAGCGGTCGGCATAGAACTGCGGTAGCGGCCCGGTGGCGGAGCGTTCCGTGTTGTCGTGCGGCAGATGCATTGCTGTGGTGTAGCGGACCCAGGTGGCCGGTGCAAGCACAGGGCTCGCCATGGGAAGGATGAGCAGCGTGGTCACGATGAGCACGGTCGTGAAGATGGGGAATCCGACAAGGCGTTGCTCTCGAACCCGCGTGGTGTCGCGGAAGCGATGCTCCCACGCAATCGCGCCCGCCGCGAAGAACGCGGGGTAGATGCCCTCGAGGTAGTAGTCCTTGGCGTGAGCAGCGAACATGATGGCGTAGAAGAAGAGCATCGTTGCGCCGAGCCAGCGGCCATTGCGAATCGATTTTCCGCGCAGAAGCGCCACCACGCCAGTGATCCAAAGCAGCGCATTGACTGGCTGCATCGTCGAGAACTGGGCAAGGAAGAACGGGATGGGGCCGAGGATGACGTTCTTGTGATGAAGGCGACCGTTTTCGAGAAACTCAAGCGTGGGCCAGTGGTTATGGATCTGCCAGAGGACGTTGGGTAGAGCGATCAGCAGCAGGAGTGCGACGGCGAGTGCGGCCCAGCGAGTGAAGAGGATCTTTCGCTGTGGTGTAACCAGCAGGCCCAGCCCCAGCGCTACCAGGAAGAACGTCATTGAGGGTTTGTTGAGCAAGCCGACGCCCGCCACGATGCCGAAGAAGGTCCACCAGCCTGCGGATGATTCTCCGCGCAGGATCATGATGATCGCGAGTACGCACGCAGACCAGAACGAGGCCTCGCAGGAGTTCATCGAGAGGAAACCATCGACGCCGATGTACTGAGGTGTGAGCATCAGCCCCAGCATCGCGAGCGCCTGCGCGGGACGATGGCCGCCCAACGCCCAACAGATCATGCCGCCGAGAAAGACCATCACCGCACCGGCGCAGGCGGACAGCACCCGGATACCGAAGACCGAGGTGCCGAAGAGCATCTCCGTGAGCCGCGCTTGCACCGCGACGATGGGGCCCTGGTCGACATAACCCCAGGCGAGGTGATGCCCGCAGGCGAGGTAGTAGAACTCGTCGCGGAAGTAACCGTAGCCTATATGCGTGCTCCAGAGGGTGAGCGCAAAGGTGAGGAGCAGGTTCGCTACGGCAAAAGTTGCGGCGAGACGCAACGCTGCACTGCGCTCGAGGTCGTAGGGGCGCACAACGGTGGAAGAGGCCATCACAAGAGAGAGTACGCTGACGATGCGCGGAGGTTCCGTAGGAATTTTTGCAAGCCCTCTGGCGCATCCTACAATCGACTGGCAGCGCATCCCCTTGCATTCAAGGGGTGAGGCACGGAGGTAAGGCATGGAGTGGACGCCCGGAAACATGAGCGGGGACATTGAGGACCGTCGCGACGACTCAGGAGGAGGCTCGGGAGGTGGCGGATTCGGGTTCGGTGGGGGAATCGGGATCGTCGGCTTCCTTGTGCTGCTCGTCATCAGCCTGTTGACCGGTCGCAACTTCCTGGGGGCGTTCCTGCACGGTGGCTCGGTGGCTCCGGTGGAACAGACGCAGCATATCTCACCAACGCCCCGGGCGGGGACCGGCGAGGATCGCGATGCGCACCTCATCAGCTTCGTCCTTGATGACGTGCAGAAGACGTGGACGCAGGAGTTTGAGCAGCAAGGCAAGACCTATCGCCACGCCAAGCTGGTGCTCTTCCGCGGATCTACCTACTCCGGCTGCGGTACAGCTCAGGCTGCCACGGGTCCGTTCTACTGCCCGGCCGATGAGAAGGTCTACATCGACCTCGACTTCTGGGATGATCTGAAACGCTTCGGCGGAAGCACGGCCGACTTTGCGCAGGCCTATGTCATCGCACATGAACTGGGGCATCACGTGCAGAAGTTGCTGGGCACGGAACAGAAGGTGACGCGGCTTGAGCAGCAGGAACCATCCCAGCGTAACCATCTCTCGGTTGACGTGGAGCTACAGGCGGATTGCTATGCCGGTGTTTGGGCGCACTCGGCGCAGCAGCGAGGCATTGTGGATCCGGGGGATGTTGCGAATGCGTTGAACGCGGCTGCGGCGGTCGGCGATGACCATCTGCAGAAGATGTCCGGGCGCGCTGTAAGTCCGGAGAGCTGGACGCATGGATCAAGCGCTCAACGGCAGCACTGGTTCACGCAGGGTTTCCAGAGCGGCCAGATTTCCAGCTGCAACACCTTCGGTGGGAGTCAACAGTAGTCACGAGGATGCGCCTCGCCGGCGCCATGGGTAGAGAACCGTGTAGGAGGGAATCGCCGTGGCTGTGGCTTTCCGGACGCTGAGCAGCTTCCGCTTCACGAGCCACTGCACGGAACTCTGCGCCGAGCTGCGTGACAACCCCGTGCTCTCCGCGAGCTCCTGATAGCTGATTGCGACGGTTGCGGTCCGTCGGGCAGTCTCCCCGGCTAGCCACAAGTACACGAGGAAGGCCGCAGGCTTGCGGTCGTGGCCGGTGAGGTCACGGAGCAGTGTGTCCAGGACGTAGTGATCTATGGCAACGGTCTTGTCTGGAAAGGCAGTTTTGTCTGGCATCGCTATACCGATTACGAGTATAGCGATGATTGGACAATTGCGGCGATGCGAAGGCGCCCCTATTCTCCAGTTCAAGGAGGAAGGCATGATTCGTGGCATCAAATTTGTAAGCGTTCCCGTTCGCGATCAGGACGCAGCGCTGGAGTTCTGGACGGAACGGTGTGGGTTCAAGGTTTCGACCGATCAGCCGTTCAATGAGAAGCAGCGGTGGATCGAGCTGCTCATTCCGGGAGCCGATACCGGCCTTGTTTTGTTTACCCCGGAAGGACACGAAGATCGTATCGGAGGCTTTCAGCCGATCTCATTTCACTGCGATGATGTGTTCGGTACAGCGGCGGCGATGAAGTCGAGGGGCGTGGAGTTCGCTAAAGACCCCAAGAAAGAACCGTGGGGCACGAGCGCGATCTTCAAGGATCAGGACGGGAACATGTACGTACTGAGCAGTCGCTGAGACCACGCTGCGGTTCTCGATGCTAGGATGCAGCCATGCGATGCCTTCTCCTCTGGATCATGGCTGGCGCGGCATGGTCTGTATGTTCGGCGCAAACCATTACACGCGTCATCGTCTTCGGCGACAGCTATTCGGACATAGGCCGCGGCTATGTGGATGGCAATGGTCCTACAGCGGTCGCGTACCTCGCGCAACACCTTGGCTCGACGATGGTGCCGTCGAACGCGAAGAAGCTCCAGGGCAAGAGCGTGAACTTTGCCGTGAGTGGCGCGCAGACGGGCGAGGGGAGGGGCTTCGACACCGGTGGCTTCCTGCTCGGCTTCGGCATGCAGGACCAGGTGCAGGAGTTTGCGGAGATGTTGAAGAAGGGAAGCCTGACCTTCGATCCTGCGACGACACTGTTCTTTCTCGCGGGAGGGCTCAACGACGGAAGGCGCACCACCGACGACACCGTTAGTAACCTGACCGGCGAGATTGCGATCCTGTATTCATTGGGAGCGCGGCGATTCGAGGTCGCGGACTTGCCTGTGAGCATACCGGGGTTTCACAACGTTGCCGCGCGCCTGAACCCTTCGCTGGTCATGATTCCAGCGATGATGAAGCCGAAGCTGCACGATGCTGTCATCCGCAACTCGCAGTGGGGAGACTTCTTTGATGAGGTGATGGCACATCCAGCGAAGTATGGAATCACTAACACGACGGACCGCTGCGCCGGCCGCGAGATTCGTCACGAAGACACCACGCCGTGCCCGCGCCCGGATACGTACTTCTACTACCACGCCGAGCATCCCTCGACGGCGACCCATCGGGCCGTGGGCGGGATGTTGTACGAAGAGCTGAAGCGGTACGGAGACGTTGCGTCGAGATAGCCCGAGGAGCGCTAGCTTTGGATATTCACCAACTCGCCTGCGCCGTTTCCGTCCTCACGCTCGGCGAAGTGCCGGCGGATCTTCTCCGTCGTCGCTTTGTTGGTGACGGCGAGTAGAGCGTCTGGGTTCCGCTGTGCGGCCTGCTGCAGCGCACGCACACTGCCGAAGTGCTCCAGCAATCGCTGCCGCGTGATGGCGCCCACGCCCGGAATCTCATCGAGTTCGCTGGTGCGATCGCGCATCTCGCGCCGCTTGCGGTGATAGTTGATGGCGAAGCGATGGCTCTCGTCGCGGATCTTCTGGATGACGTGCAGCACCGGCGACCGGCGATCGAGAATGACCGGCTCATCCTCCTGGCCATAGACGTAGATGATCTCTTCTCTTTTCGCGATGGAAGCCAGCGGCTGCGTGGTCAGGCCTAGCTCCTCGAGCGCGTCCGCCGCAGCATGCAGTTGCCCCAGGCCACCATCGATGAGGATCAGCGACGGCAGCACGGAGTCCTTACCTGTGGGCTGCGCTCCGTTGGCGAACTTCGCATAGCGGCGCAGCAGGATCTCGTGCATGGATGCGAAATCATCGACCCCGGTAACCGTCTTCACCTGGAATTTGCGGTAATCGGCCTTCTTCATCGCGCCCTTTTCCCACACGACCATCGACGCCACGGTCTCGGCGCCCTGGATGTGCGAGATGTCGAAACACTCGATTCGCTCAGGAAGTTCTGGCAGCGTGAGTGCGTCCTGCAGCGACTCCTGGATCGCCTTGATCGACGGTTGCAGCACGCGGAAGCGCTGATCGTAGGATTGCTTTGCGTTCTGGCAGGCGAGGTCTACGAGGGAGCGCTTGTCGCCGCGCTGCGGCACCGCAAGCTCGATCTTGCTGCCGACGCGTTCGCGGAGAGCCTCGGCCAGGAGATCGCGGTCCGGGAAGTCCACTGGAGCATAGATGTGCTTCGGTACGTAAGTCTGATCGAGATAAAGCTGCTTGAGCAGGGCAGAGAAGAAGGTGGCTGGAGAGAAGTCTGATTGAGTTGGGAGCGGAGAGTCTTGAGTTGCGAGTTGATTTCCTGCTTCGAAGGGCGAGGCGAGCACGGAGTGTTCTTCGCTGATCTCGGAGTCAGCGGCGATCTCAGGTGCACTGTGGTCAGGTTCGGGTTCGAGCGCGCGGTCGCTGGTAAGGTCGGAGTCTTCGGTGCTATCAGAGAGTGCGTCCTCGTCGGAGATGAGGCTGATGTCGGCGATCTCTGGCAGCTCTTCCCAGAACATCTCGCGACGGTCGACGATTTTTCCTCCGCGCAGGTGAAAGAGGTTCACGGCGAGCATCTGGTTCTCGAAGTGGAAGCCGAAGACGTCGACGTCTTCCTCGTCGGTGGAGGCCACGCGCTGTCGGTCCTGCGCCTGCGATACGGTGATGAGCTGGTCGCGCAGGCGGGCTGCGAGTTCGAACTGCATGTTCTCCGCGGCGACCGCCATGCGCTCGTGGAGGCGTGCTTCGAGCTCCGTGGATTTGCCTTCGAGGAAGAGCTGCACGTCGCGGATGGCTAGGCGGTAGTCCTCGGTAGAGATCAGATCTTTGACGCAGGGCCCGAGGCAACGCTTGATGTAGTACTGCAGGCAGGCGCGCGGGTGATAGCGATTCAGGTCAACCTTGCAGCTGGGGATGAGAAAGCTGCGATGGATCAGGTCGACGAGCCGATGCGCGAGATTGCCGGGAAAATACGGGCCGAAATACGCGGAGCCATCTTTGCGCAGACGCCTTGTGACGAAGACCTTAGGGTGACGGTCCCCGAGCGTGAGCTTGATGTACGGGTAGGTCTTGTCGTCGCGCAGCAGGATGTTGAAGCGCGGCTTGCGCTGCTTGATGAGGTTGTTCTCGAGCCCCAGCGCCTCGCGCTCGTTGCCAACGAGGATGTACTCGATGTCGACGGCTTCGCGCATGAGCGAGCCGGTCTTGGCGTTGGCCTGGGAGGCCGCGAGGAAGTAGCTGCGCACGCGGGCGCGCAGGTTCTTTGCCTTGCCGACGTAAATGACCTCGCCCTCGGCGTTCTTGTAGAGGTAGCAGCCAGGTCCTGTTGGCAGTGTCCGGATTTTAGCGAGCAGGTCCACGCGTCGTCAGCCCATCTTCTAGTGTAGATGGGGCTGCGAAAAGTCGCCTATTCAGAGCGCAGCTGGAGATACACGATCCACAGAAGCGCCGAGGTCACGATGACCCAGGCGAGCTGGTACCAGTAGAAGAAGGGGAAGCCCAGCAGTGCGGGCGTGGCGCGGTTGTACATCTGCGGGAAGCAGAGGAAGACGTACGGGAGCGCTAGCAGAAAGGCGATAACACCCTTCTGCGTAGCGGACTTCTTCGCCCTGGTGGGTTCGCTCATCGTCGACTCCGTTGCGTCCTTCCCCAGCAGCTTACCATCCGCGCAGCCCACGGCTGTACGATGGAAGAGATGAAGGAACAGGAACTTCCGCGCGATGCGGAGCTCGAGGCCAGCCTGGGGCGTGCGGCAGCGATCATGGCCCGGTTACGTGCTCCGAATGGCTGTCCCTGGGATCTAGAACAGACCTTTGACAGCATTAAGCGGCACACGCTGGAGGAGGTTTACGAGGTCTTCGACGCGATCGAGCGGCGCAACTTTGCGGACCTCAAGGATGAGCTCGGCGACCTGCTGCTGCAGGTGTTGTTCTATGCCCAGATAGCCTCGGACGAAGGCCGCTTCACGCTGCGCGAAGTCGCGGACAACCTGAGCGCGAAGCTCATTCGCCGTCACCCTCACATCTTCGGCGATGTCGAAGCAGCAACGCCCGATGCGGTGCTGCGGAACTGGGAACAGATCAAGGTTGAGGAGAAGAAGGCGAAGGGTGAGGACGCCGACGGCCCACGCTCGCTGCTGGACGATGTTCCTCGCTCCATGCCCGCGATAATGGAGGCGACGAAGATTGGCTCGAAGGCCGCGAAGGTGCACTTCGACTGGCCGGATGCGCAGGGTGTGCTGGCGAAGGTGGATGAGGAGCTGGCGGAGGTTCGCGCCGAGCTCGAGGCCAACGATCGCGAGCGCATCGAATCCGAGATCGGCGATCTGCTGTTCTCGGTGGTGCATCTTGCGCGGCATCTCAAGGTCGATCCGGAGCAGGCACTGCGCGGGACGAATGCACGGTTCCGCGCTCGATTCGCAGCCATGGAGCGCGCTGGCGAGGCGAAGGGGATTGAGCTCGCGGGAATGAGTGCGGATGAGCTCGAAGCACTCTGGGCTGAGGCCAAGCGTGGCCTCGCGAAAGATCAAGCTGTACCAAAAGAAGGAGAGCGCGCATGAGCGCTATGGAAGCGGCTCAGACCGCTGTTGAAAGATCGTCGCCGGAGATCGAGATCCGCGCCGTTACAAGGCTGGACGAGTGCCTGGAGTGTCTGGAGATCGAGCGCGAAGTGTGGGGCTACGATCCAGAGGATCTGATCCCGTCGCGCATGTTCCTGCTGGCGTCGCGCATCGGTGGGCAGGTGCTGGGAGCCTACGTCGATGGCAAGCCAGCGGGCTTTGCGATGGCTTTGCCAGGCGAGCGCAATGGCCACCCGTATCTGCATTCGCACATGCTGGGCGTGCTGGCTGAATATCGCAACCTGCGCATCGGTCAACGGTTGAAGCTGGCGCAACGCGACGAAGCCTTGTCACGCGGTTTCGAGCTGATGGAATGGACCTTTGATCCGCTGGAGATCAAGAACGCGCACATGAACATCACTCGCCTGGGCGCTGTGGTGCGGCGTTATGCTCCGAACTTCTATGGGCCTTCGAGTTCACCGCTGCAGGGTGGGCTGCCCACTGATCGTGTGTACGCCGAGTGGTGGCTGCGCTCGGAGCGTGTGGAGCGCGTGCTGCGGGACGATGCGCCAACGTACGAGATCGTCGAGCGAGTTGAAGTGCCGAGCAAGATCTACGAATGGAAGGCGCAGCCGGAGCATCGCGACGAGGCGCTGGCGGTACAGAGCCGCAATGCGAATGCGCTGCAGGCGGCATTTGCTCGTGGGCTTGCTGTGGTTGGATACGATCGCAAAGCTGACGGCGATGGAGCGTATTTGCTGGGCGTGTGGAGCGATGCTCCAGCCAATGTCGCGGACTACAGCAAGTAAGTGCTGAACAAGATCGAACGTAACGAAGGAAGTTGGGGAGAGACCATGAAGATCGATGCCATCCACATGCGTGAGCTGAATATGCCGCTCGCGCACCCGTTCGAGACAAGCTTCGGTGTGACCACCGGCCGCCGCGTGTTGCTCATCGAGATTGAAGCCGACGGCCTGAGCGCTTGGGGTGAGTGCGTCGCCGGCGAGCACCCGTACTTCTCCGACGAGATGATCGACACGGCGTGGATCATCACCGAGACCGAGCTGATTCCGCGGCTTCTGAAGGCCGAGATCGGCAGCGGACGCGACTGCCCAGCGATCTTCGAGCAGGTGCGCGGGCATCGCATGGCCAAGGCTGCGCTGGAGAACGCGGTGTGGGAGCTGCACTCGCTTGAGCGCGGTATCCCGCTGGCGAAGCTGCTGGGCGGCACGCGGGAGAAGATCCCCTGCGGTGTGTCCATCGGGATACAGTCCTCACCCGAGAAGCTGATGGAAGTCATTGCGCGCGAGGTTGCGGCGGGTTACCAACGGATCAAGCTGAAGTGCAAGCCGGGTTGGGACGAGACCATCTTCGCGATGGCTCGCGAGCGCTGGTCGAAGATCATGCTGAGCTGCGACGCAAACTCCTGCTATCGGCTCGAGGACGCAGACCGCATTGCCAAGTGGGATCGCTTCAACCTGCTGATGATCGAGCAGCCGATGTGGTACGACGACTTCTACTTCCATGCGACGTTGCAGAAGAAGATGAAGACGGCGATCTGCCTGGATGAGTGCATCCGCAATCGCCGCGATGCGCGAGCTGCGCTGGAGCTGGGTAGCGGCAAGATCATCAACATCAAGGTAGGCCGCGTAGGCGGATTCACGGAAGCCATCGCCATCCACGACATCGCGCGAGAGAAGAACATTCCCGTGTGGTGCGGTGGGATGCTGGAGACCGGCATCGGTCGCGCGCAGAACATCGCGCTCTCGTCGCTGCCAAACTTCTCGCTGCCGGGCGATGTCTCCGCGTCGGCTCGTTACTGGTCGGAGGACATCATTGAGCCGGCTGTGACCGTGAGCGCGCAGGGTGAAATCGTTGTGCCGACGACGCCGGGCCGTGGCTACGAGATCGTGCGCGAGCGCATCGAGCGCCTAACCGTGCGTCAGCGGACCTTGCGGCGCAATGCCGCGGTCAGCGCATAAATCGAGAGACGTTATCGCGTCGCCACCTGCATGGAGAGCAGCAGCTTCACCGCTTCTTCCATGCTTACCGGTGCGGGAAGCGCTTCGAAGTCGCTGGCGGTCATGCGGTCGTTCATGGCGATGCTCTTCACTACCACGCGCATGTTCAGGTGCATGTCCAGGCGGGAGTAGACCCAACGGTCTCCGGCGGGATTGGCCTGCTCCAGCGCGAGCGTGCCGCCGGGATAGATCTTGCCCACGATCCCCCAGCCAAAGCTGACGGGCTTCAAGACATGGGCTTCGATGCGGACGACGCGACCTGATCGCGCATCGATCCATAGGCGGCCTTCAATGCCAGTGAGCATCTCCGCAGCCATCGACGGTGGGTGGAATGCCGGGTTCGGCTTGAAGTCGATGGCGACTTGTAGCCCCGTGTACCCCTGCCATTGCGGTTGACCGGGCACGTAGCTAAAGAGCATGGCGGCAGGCATCTGCTTGACCAGCGACAGTGTGTCCTGGCGGGTGCCAGCGTCGCGCTTGTGATGGCGCGCGAACTCGGCAGGATGATCCAGGACGTCGCGCAGGCGCTGCTGCTCTGCCGCATCCTCCGTGGCCGTCAAGGGCTGGCCGTTGCGTTCCACCAGCCGTGCCACGCCGCCCTGAGGAGTCTCGATCTCCACCCGCACAGTGTCGGACTTGGCGTCGATTTTATGGACGCGGAAACGCAGCGGCTGGTGGCCGTCATCGTCGATCACCTTGAGTTCATGGGAGACGGCGGCGTCCACCCAGGAGCGTGGCGGTCTGCTGAGTGGACCTGACGATGTGGGTGCATTGGCTTCCTGCGCGGCGCGCTCTGCACCTTGCAGGAAGAAGCCAGTCGCCCAGGCGACGTGTTGCGCCAGGATGAAAAACATTGCGGTACAGAGAACTCCAGCCGGGGTGCAGAGACCCTTTCCAGTACGGACATCCTCACTGCGAGCCAAGGGAATCTGCTTCGAATCGGTCAACCCAGCGTGCCTCTCTCTTAGTTTGACGCATGATCGCCGCCGAGGACGGATTGTGCGCACTTGCTCTGGGGCAGTATAGTTGCGGCAACAGCAGTCCTGCGGAGACACCTTCAGCCTTGCGGCTGTGACGGTGCCGTCGCCCCCGGCGCACGGGCCGAGGGGGAAGTGTGCCTGACGGCAACGCAGATTGCATCCAACCTCTCGGGCGGGTCCACCTCCGTGAGTCACAGGGAAGGGCGAAGTCGAATGAACTCAACCGAAGGCGCGACGATCATCGGTGCCAACACAAAGGTCCAGGGAGAGTTGAGCGGTACGGAGAGCCTTCTGGTCCAGGGAGAAGTCGAAGGCACGATCAATCTGCCTGGCGGCATGGTCACCATCGGGGAACAGGGCCGCGTACGCGCCAACATCTTTGCGCAGGACATTCTTGTCTCGGGCCGTGTTCACGGCGACCTGCTGGCCACTGGCTCCGTGCAGCTCCGCTCCAGCGCGATGGTCCTGGGTGATATCACCTCTCCGCGATTCACGATCGAGGAAGACGCCATGCTGCGGGGCCATGTTGAGCCCGCTGTAGCCACCGGTGTCGCCGTGGCCGAGACTGCAACACATCACGAAGGTGGAACGTTGCCGGCGGCTCTAGCTGCGGCGGAACGCCAGATCCACGAATCGACCACAGGTGCATCGAGCGACCACGATGGCGACCTGTTCACGACTGGCGGGAGCGACGCTCCCTCGCACTCCTGATCGCGGGCTACGCTTCGCGGAGGCAACGATCGCATGTTGGGGATCTTTCGTAGGGATCAGTCCAATGCTGCCAGGCAGCCGGAACGCTCGTCGCGGCATTCGCGCGGATGGACGGGGCTGCACAAGCATCTGCAGTCGCACGAGTCATTGCGGGTGCTGGACTTCGGGGCGACTTCGCCCTCGAACATCAACTATCTGACGTCGATGGGGCACAGCGTTTACATGGCCAACATCGTGCAGGACGCGAGCCGCCCGGAGTGGTTCCTGCCTGCAGTCGAAGGCGCAGCGCCGGAGTATGACGTCGAGCGCTTTGTCGCGTCGAATCTGGACTTCTCCGGACGCGACTTCGATGTGATTTTGTTGTGGGATACGGCGGATTACCTGCCCAAACAACTGGTGTCCGCGGTGTTTGAGCGGTTGCGCGAGGTCCTTCGTCCGGATGGCCGCCTGCTGGCGTTCTTTCATGGCAAGGCGGACGGTCCGGGCACTGGATTTTCGCGGTACCAACTCACCGACACCGAAAATCTGGACTTGATCGAGACCGGTGAGTTTCCCATCCTGCAGGTGTATCCGACGCGCCAGATCGAGAAGTTCTTTGAAGGCTATGCCAACACGCACTTCTATCTCGGCAAGGACAACGTGCGTGAGGTTATCGCGGTCCGATAGTTGGAACATGGTTCCCCGGACAAGAAGAAAAGCCGCCAGAAACGGCGGCTTTCGTTCCTGATCGAAAAAACTAAAGATTACTTAGCCGAGGAGTCAGCCTTGCTGGTCTTCTTGCGGCTCTCGGCCCAACGACGCTTCTGAGCCTCCGCGATGCGCTTGCGTCCCTCCGGCGAAAGCTTACGAGTGCGCTTGGTGGTGGGCTTGGGTGCATTTGTGCTTCCCTTTGGCCGGCCGCGGCGCTTGGTAACAGTGACAGTGGTGCCGCTGATAGTGACCAGAGCCGATCGGGCCTCTTGCAAACGCTTAATTTCGGCGTCGATCTCACTCAAAATCTTGCTTACATCCATTGGAATTCCTTCCAGAAGTCGATATTTTGCAATCCAGCTCCGCCAAATTTTGCAATGACATTAACTCTATGCCAGCTGCACGGCATGCGCAATGAGGTGGAACCTAATCTTATCCCTAATAAGACGCGGGTGGGGCGTAGTGAGTTAGCCGCGAGATACGTTTTTGTCACGGGATGCGGTTCGGCATGCTTTGTGGAGGTGCGAGACGACTCGACTATCCCCCGTTCGGCCGTTGAGCGGCAGGTGTCATCCAGAGTGCTATTCTCAACGCGATGCGTGCGATACCTCTTCGAGTCTGGCTGCTAACAGTGCTCTCCGGAGTGCTGCAGGCTCTTCCGTTTCCCATGGAGGGCGCAGTGCCAATATGGCGCAGAGCTTTCTGCTGGGTCTGCCTGGTGCCGCTCTTGCTTGCGGTACGAGAGCTTGTGCGTGTGGGTGAGAGTTTCCGCTGGTTTCAAGCTGCAGCGGTTGGCTATGTGTGCGGCGTGGTTTGGTACTTTAGTAATTGCTACTGGATCCAGGGCACGATGCAGCTCTATGGCGGTCTTCCTGCGCCAGCCTCCTGGGGCGTGCTGCTTCTCTTCTCGCTGTATCTCGGCCTCTATCATGCACTGTTTGCGGCTCTTTTGTGGCAGGCGCATCGGCGTTACGGCTGGTCAAGCTCTCTATTGCTCTCTCCCATGCTTTGGGTCGCGGTGGAGTTGGCGAGGACCCAGATCACGGGCTTTCCCTGGGACTTGCTGGGTTACACGCAGGTGGACCATCTTCTTCTCAGTCGATTAGCTCCGATCACCGGCGTCATGGGACTTTCGCTTCTCGTCGCCGCGGTAAACATCCTATGGTTGCTGCCTTCCGCGCGGGGCATGTCGATCACCGGCCGAAGGCTTGGATTCGTTGCTACATCCGCGCTGGTCTTGCTGCTGTCGGTTTCGGCGCGATGGTTTCCGCCGCCGGTGGATCCCCAGGGACATTCTGCCGTGTTACTGCAGGACAACCTGAATATCGGAGGGGTGGCGCAGCCACTTAACGGTCGCGAGGAGACCAGGTCGCAAATGTTCGAGTCTTTTGTGGCCCTCAGCGAGTCTCCGGCGGTGAGCGCGCAGACACAGGACCACGCGGGCTATCCGGACGTAATTCTCTGGCCTGAGGCTCCAACAGACTTCTTTGACGAAGATCCGCAGTTTCGAGCGATTCTAAGATCGCTGGCGGCGAACTCGCATGCCACGGTCATCGCTGAAGATGTAACTGCAGCGCCCACCGATCCTGACGGCACTCGTCACCTGTATAACTCGGCGCGCCTGACGCCTCCAGCGGCTGGCGATGGCGGGCGCTACGACAAGATGCACCTGGTTCCGTTTGGCGAGTACACGCCGTATAAGCCATTGTTTTTCTTTGCTGGCAAGCTGCTCGATGACCTCCCCTTTGTGCCCGGGCAGTCGCGCCATGCACTGGAGAGCCAGGGGCACCGCTATGGTGTCTTTATCTGCTATGAATCGATCTTCGGGGATGAGGTGCGCGATCTTACCCGGGACGGAGCGCAGGTCCTCGTGAATCTCTCGGATGATGGGTGGTACGGAGATTCCAGCGCGCCATGGGAGCATCTCGATATGGCGCGCATGCGGGCGATCGAGAACGACCGCTGGCTGCTGCGCTCCACCAACACCGGGGTGACCGCCGTCATCGATCCCCACGGGCGGATGACGGCACAGCTTCAGCGCCACGTGCGTTCTTCGCTGGCTGCGAACTTCGGATTTCGGGATGGCCTCACGATCTACGCGCGCTTTGGCGACTGGCTCGGCTGGTTGTGCGCCGCGGTTTCCGGAGCGGTCGTGGCTGCAAGCTTTTTCGCTCGTCGGCCGGTACACTAGAAGGATTGCCGCGCCTGTCGGCGCGCAGAGTTACCACCGTTCGCAGAAAGATTTGATTGATGCTGAGTGACCTTGAATTTCTCTACTCCCCGGTTCGCGAGAAAGTGCGCGATCTGCGGGAGTATCTTTGACTCGTCTCGCCGAAAGACAGAACTAGCCTCCGTCGAGGAGAAGATCTCCGACCCGTCCGTGTGGGCCGATGCGGCAAAGTCCCAGCCGTTGATGCGCGAGCGCAAGCGGCTCGAATCTCAGATAGCGCATGATGCCGAGCTCGAGCGCCGCACCAATGACATCGACGCCTACTTCGAGTTGATGCGCGAGGGCGAGACGTCTGTTGAGCCCGAACTGCAGCGCGAGATCGAAGCGCTGGCCAAGCTCACCGAAGAGCTTGAGTCCCGCACGATGCTGAGCGAAGAAACCGATGCGCTCAACGCGATCGTCACGGTGCACCCCGGCGCCGGCGGCACGGAGAGCCAGGATTGGGCCGAGATGCTCATGCGCATGTATCTGCGCTGGGCCGAGCGGCAGGGCTTCAAGACCGAGATCAACGAGCTGCAGGATGGCGACGAGGCCGGCATCAAGTCCGCGACGTTCACCATCACGGGCGAATACGCCTTTGGCATGCTGACGGGCGAGACGGGCGTGCATCGGCTGGTGCGTATCTCACCGTTCGACTCGGCCAAGCGCCGCCACACCAGCTTTGCCAGCGTGTTCGTCTCGCCGGAGATCGATGACTCCATCATCATCGACATCAAACCGGACGATCTGCGTATCGACACGTACCGCTCGGGAGGTAAAGGCGGTCAGCATGTGAACACCACGGACTCGGCGGTGCGCATCACGCATCTGCCAACGGGCCTGGTTACTGGCTGCCAGAATGAGCGCTCGCAGCATAAGAACAAGGAGCGCGCCATGAAGATGATGCGTTCCAAGCTCTACGAGTACGAGCTGGACAAGAAGAAAGCGGCCACGCGCAAGATCGAGGATACGAAGCTGGAGATCAACTTCGGCTCGCAGATCCGGAGCTATGTGCTGCAACCGTATCGCATCGCCAAGGACCTGCGCACGCGCGTAGAAGTGGGAGATGTGGATGCGGTGCTCGATGGAGCGCTGGAGCCGTTTATCCGTGGCTTCCTGAAGATGCGCCGTGAGGGCGGCGTTCCGGCAGCTATCGTGGACGACGACGAGGTATAGAGGAACGGATCACGCCTGAGATCTGGAATCCCTAAGATCCAGGCGTGGCCTAGTCTCCCTTGCCCTCGAGCCAGCGATGCAGCCAGCTGATGTGCAGGTTGAACCTTAGCGCGGTATAGCTCAGGATTTCGTGGAGTATGCGCTCGGTCGCGTCGATGTCATCGAGGTGGCCGATGACTTCGCGGGGTGAGGTGTAGACCTCAAGCCCGGCGCGCTCGCACAGCAACTGGATCCTGAACAGGTGCGTGCCGTCGCTGACGACGACGATCTTGTTGAAGTGCTCGCGCTCGGCGATCTCCTTCAACCGTGCGACCTGCTGCTCGGTGTCGAAGGACTGTGTCTCCGCGATAATGTGATCGAAGGGCACACCCTGTGCAAGGAGATAGTCCCGGCCCACGCCGCCTTCCGTCTTGCCGGAGTCTTTGTCGCTGCCGCCGCCGAGGGTGACGATCATGGGCGCGATGTCGCGGTTATAGAGCGAGACCGCCTTATCGAGCCGCGCGTGTAAGACCGGAGAAGGACGGCCGGCGTACTCTGCAGCACCAAAGACGGCGATCGCGTCGGCGTGTTGGGCATTATCGACCTGCGCCGTGGTTTGGATCTGGTGATAGACCCAACCGAACCAGCCCGCGGTGATGAGCAGGCAAAGGATCACAAGGTCGCGAAATAGGCGACCGGCCAGACTCGATTTGCGGCGTTTGCCGCCGGATTTAGTGTTGGCGCTCATCGTTCGTATGCAGCAGTGCGCATGTGCGGGAGTCTGTGTAGTATCGCTTGCCGATAGCCCGCATGACCAGCCGAACTCGTACGCACAGGCATTGGATGATGGCTGTGCGGCTTCGGCTGTTGGCTGGATGTGATTCAGGCAAGTTTTTGCAACGTCAGAGCAATCTCATGGGTCGGGATTGCGCCCTCACGAAGGATCATCCAGGAGTTTCCTCCACCGCTGAGGTCGACGATGGTTGTTCCGACCGAGCGGGTGGTGGGACCCCCGTCGACGATCATCTGGATCTTGTCGCCGAACTGCTCGCGCACACAGCCGGCGTAGCTGCATTCGGGCATGCCCTGCAGGTTCGCAGAGGTCGCGGTAATGGGTAGGCCGAGGGCCTTGACGACCTCACGGCACAAGGTGGAATCGGGCACGCGGATGGCGACATTGCCGGTGTTGGCGGTTACGCGCAGCGGCAGTTTGCTGCCGGCTTTCACGATGAGCGTGAGCGGACCGGGCCAGAAGCGTTCGGCGAGCAGGTCGAAGGCGGTGTCGATGTCGCGGGCGAGCTCGTATGCCTGTGAGACATCCCCGATCAGCAGCGACAGAGGCTTGTGCCGCGCGCGGGTCTTCAGCTCATAGATCTGGTCGACCGCGCGAAGGTTCACCGGATCGACCGCGAGGCCGTAAAAGGTGTCGGTCGGAAGAGCGATTACATGCCCGGAGTTCAGGGAACTCACCACCTCGGCGATGAGGTGAGGCTCCGGCTCGTCAGGATGAATGCGCAGCATCTCAGCGTTCAAGTACAGGCCCTCAACCGAAACGATACCGCATCTTGCTGCGGACATGGTGCAACGGGTCACAGCGTATTGGAGCCAGGGTCCGCAATGGGGCCAGCGGTACACTTGAGATCGCATGGACCGTATCGACCTTGGAGCACCGATTACCAGCAGGACGAACGCGCGCGTGAAGGCGCTGCGCGCGGCGTTGAGCGGCAAGGCCTCGCGAGAAGGAGATTTGCTCGGTCTAGAAGGCTGGAACCTCATCCGGGAGGCACAGGCAGGAGGACAGACGCTAGAGGCTGTCTACGTGCGCGAGGGCTATCAGGATAAGGTGAATCGCTCTTTGCGTGAGAACCTCACGGCCAAGGAGTGGCACCTGCTCAGCGCCGAGGTCTTCGACAGTGCCGTTACCACCGAGACTCCGCAGGGCATTGCTGCGACCTGGAGGATCCAACAGATCGTGGGCCGGCAGACGGCGACGACCGTTGTCCCGGTGCTCGAAGATGTGCAGGATCCAGGCAACGTTGGAACGCTGATCCGGTCAGCCGCAGCGTTTGGGTCCAATGAGCTGATCCTGACGCCCGGAAGCGCGAGCCAGTGGAACCCGAAGACTCTCCGGGCCTCCACCGGGTCCGTCTTCCAACTTCCGGTTCGGCGACTTCCGCTCGAGGAGGCCGTTGCGTCGCTGCGGGGGCACGGAGCGAGGATCTTCGCGGCAGTGGCAAGGTGGAACACGCCATTCATCCGTCTCGCGCCACACGGCGCTCTATTCGGTCGCCAGCGAAACGAGGATGCAGAGTTTGCGCGTCACATCGTTCTTCCTGACGGGGCGAGCGAAAAGTGGGCCACCGGCACAGATGGACCGCATGCCTCGGCATCCTTCGACGCTGACTTCGAGGCCCCTTGTGCGATCCTGATTGGCAATGAAGGGGCGGGCTTGTCCAAACGCGCTTTGGAACTGGCCGACGAGCACGTGCTGATTCCGAGCAGCGTTGAGTCGCTGAACGCAGGTGTTGCTGGGTCCATCCTTTTGTACGAGGTGATGCGTCAGGTCCCGTTACGGGTGTGGGCCCAGCGAAAGGGGCTACGACCATGAGCCTCTTCGATACCACCATGCCGCAGCAGCAGGGAACACGCTCAGGAGCGCCGCTGGCGGAGCGCATGCGGCCGCGGACGCTGGATGAGTACTTCGGGCAGTCGCACCTGCTGGGACCGGGGAAGCCGCTGCGGCTGCAGATTGAGGCAGAGGCTGCGGGTGGCGCGGCGAATGCGGCGTCGATGATCTTCTGGGGACCTCCTGGAGTTGGCAAGACGACGCTGGCGAAGATCATCGCGGGCGTGACCAGCTCGACGTTCATCGAGTTCTCCGCGGTACTGTCAGGTACCAAGGAGATCAAGCAGGTGATGGTCGATGCGGAGAAGGCATCGACCTATGGCTCGAGGACGATCCTGTTCATCGACGAGATTCACCGGTTCAACAAGGCGCAGCAGGATGCGTTTTTGCCGTATGTCGAGCGTGGATCGATTCGGTTGATTGGCGCGACGACGGAGAATCCTTCCTTCGAAATCAATGCGGCGCTGCTGTCGCGGTGCCGCGTTTACACGTTGCGGGCGCTGGAGCAGGAAGAGATCATGGCGCTGCTGGACCGGGCGCTGAAGGACAGCGAGCGGGGGCTTGGCGCACAGGGCCTGGAGATTGGCGAGGGTGCGCTGGAGGCGATTGCGTCGTACTCGTCGGGCGATGCACGGAATGCGCTGAACGCGCTGGAGGTCGCTGCGGGACTGGCGACGGGGCGCGGTGAGGCGATCATCACTCGTGAGATTGCGGCCGAGGCGCTGCAGCAGCGGGTGCTGCTCTACGACAAGAAGGGCGAGCAGCACTATGACCTGATCAGCGCGCTGCATAAGAGCGTGCGAAATTCCGATGCGGATGCGGCGCTGTACTGGCTGGGCCGGATGCTGCAGGCGGGTGAGGACGCGATGTACGTCGCGCGGCGCGTGGTGCGGATGGCGGTGGAGGACATTGGGTTGGCGGCTCCGGAGGCGCTGAACCTGTGCCTGTCGGCGCGGGATGCGATGCACTTCCTGGGCTCGCCGGAGGGTGACCTGGCGCTGGCGCAGGCGGTGGTGTACCTGGCACTGGCTCCGAAATCCAATGCCGTGTACACGGCTTATGGAGAGGTGCTGGCGGATATTGAGTCGCGGCCGGCGGAGCCTGTGCCGCTGCACCTGCGGAACGCTCCCACGAAGCTGATGAAGGAGCTCGACTACGGCAAGGGCTATCAGTACGCCCATGATGTCGAGGGCAAGGTGGCGGCGATGGAGTGCCTGCCGGCGGGGCTTGCGGGGCGGCGCTACTACCAGCCGACGCAGGAGGGTAGGGAGAAGCTGCTGGCCCAGAGGATGGCTGAGATCGAGCGGCTGCGCGGCGGGGAGTAGTCCCCCCCCTCCCCCCAAGGTCCGGGGGTAAAGTCTTTGTTTTCAATAGACCGCCTATAAATGTTCATTCGAGATGGTTTACGAGCAAAGTCTTCATTACACAGGGGTTCTCCGAAAATTGGGGGGGTCGTTGGGTAAGGGACATGCAGCTTCGTGGGTTCGGGGCGCAGGAACGGCTGTTTCCAGGATATCGGAGGCGATGGAGTGAATGCGCAGGGGCGTCTGGGGCGAATCGCCAGTGTCGGCGGGGGTTTCGTGATTGGGACGCGTGTCCGGGGCTTGACGGGAGCCTGTGAGGTCTTACTGGGCGCGTAATCGGGCCGCAGCGTTGAGCCTTAGCCCCTCAACGGCTGGAGCCGGGTTTCTGGGTGGGTTTGATTGTCATGGCTGAAGCCATGACCTGCCGGTCTGGGTGGGCCATTGGGATTCTTGGAAGCCCGGGTCCAAGAATCCGGACCCGGGGCACCCAAACGCGGAGCCGGCGGGCAAAGGCCAGAAGCAGATCCTCTTCGAGGAGGACAACAAGAAAGACAAGAACGCCGAAAAGAAAAGCCAGGGCAACAGAGGGCTGGGCGCGGAGAGAGCAACTCCGGAGCCGTCGCCACAGTCGAACTGACTTATTCTGCAAATCAGGTGATGGCTACACATGGCATTAGGGAATGCGAGACAGATCCTTCGGACGACTTCGGGGTTGACTACGTTCAAGCTGCTGGCGCTCACGGCGCAGTACAGCCGGCCTCCGCTGGCTCCGCTTTTTCGGGCCTTGCTGGGGCCGTTTACGGAGAAGGATGCGATTCCTGTGAGCTATCGGCAGGGTGGGCGAGAGCTTCGGATGCTGATTCGCAATGCGGACCAGGAGAGCGACCTGCACAGCGTGCTGGAGGTGGTGGCGCGGGTGGTGTATCCGCTGGACCTGGCGTTCGATCCGGACCTGATTATTGATGGAGGAGCGAACATAGGGCTGTTCTCGATGCAGGCGGCGGCGGTGTATCCGAGGGCGAAGGTGGTGATGTGCGAGCCGCTGCCGCGAAACATTGCTCAGTTGGAAACGCACATGAAGCTGAATGGGCTCGATGCGGAGCTGCTGCCGGTGTGCCTGGGTGGGACGCATGGCGTGATCCCGTTTTACTGCCGGCATGCGAATGGCAGCAGCTTCGACCCGGAGGAGCCGTACCAGAGCGTGCTGGAGATCGAGGTGCTGCGGCTGGCGGAGATCCTGGAAGGCAGGTCGGTGGAGAGGATCCTGCTGAAGCTAGATATCGAAGGCATGGAGGTTGGGGTGCTGCAGGACTTTGTGCCGGGAGAGAAGCGGGCGGTGGTGATCCTGGGGGAGCTGCATCACCAGGTGGAGACGCGGCCAGCGATGGAGCGGCTGTTTGCGGAGCATGGGTGGTCGTTCCGGCTGGGAGATCTGGCCGGGCGGGATGCGATTTTTGAGGCGCGGTCGCCGGCGGCGCGGGCGTTGGGGTTGCGGGAGATGCCGTTGCATTGAGGTGGGCGGTGCGAGCCCACATCTCTTCGAGATATGGGGCACCCGATTTTGTCGCCGTGAACGATACCCCCACCCGGGTTAGTTGCCGTACTTGACGCTGCAGCCGTAGGCGGTGGTGACGGGTTTGGCTACGGGCTTGCCGGCTAGGGCTTCGGTGAGAGCGGCGCTTAGGTAGTTGTGGGCGGCTTTGATGGAACTGGGGTCGGGGGTGGGCTGATCGTCGATGGCGCCTTCGTAGACCAGCTTGCCTTGCGGGTCGATGACGAAGATATGGGGCGTGGTTTTGGCGTCGTAGAGGCGGCCGAGGGCTCCGGTGGGGTCGAGGATGGCGGCGGTGGGCGCGGCTTTCATCTTCGCGAGGTAGTTGTTCTCGACCTCGGGTGTGGCGTAGCCCTGCTGGCCGGGCGCGGAGGAGAGCACGGAGAGCCAGACGACGCCTTTGGCGGTCCACTCGTGCTGGAGGGCCTCCATGTTGCCGGACTCGTAGTGCTTCTTCGTGTAGGGGCAGTCGCGGTTGGTCCACTCGAGGACGACGAACTTGCCGCGGTACTGGGCGAGGGATTCGGTCTTGCCGTTGGAGTCGGTGGACTTGAAGTCGGGGGCGGTTTCGCCGGGCTTGAGGGCAAGGGCGGTGGTGGCCAGGGTGAGCGTAGAGAGAAGAGCGATGCGGGGCAGAGTCTTCGTCAGGGTCTTCATGGGGGAGTCTCCTGCGCAGAGATGAGATGAGGATGTGGGGTCGGCGTGGAAATTCACGGACGGCCATGAGATTGGACGCGTCGCAAGGCCTGAGGGGTTTCGCGCGACAAAAACATCCTCCGACTCACCTTTCTTCGGGATGTAGGGCACTCCGTACAGGGCGGTCGCACCCAGCACCCGGTGGGCTTCTGTCCAGCGATGAGCTATGAGGATTTGAGCGAAGAGGGATTGCGCGATCACGCGCTACAACTTTCCTAGCATGGCCGCTGTGGGACGGCGATGTTATTCAGAGGTGATCCCACGCAGTCGCCAGTCCATGTGCAACGCATGTCTCGCGGTCCTCGTGTGTATGGGGAGGCTATGCTGCTGAGACAGAAGAACCCTGCGGGAACCAGTCAAGATCAAGGCCTCACCATTGCCTTCCAGCCGATCGTCAGCGCTACGGCCAAGGGCGTCTTCCTTTATGGCTATGAGGCTCTGGCCCGGAATGCGGATGGCATTTGCCCGCCGTTGCTGAGTGGCGCGCGCGCCTCGGAGAAGGCGTATGCCCTCTCGTTCCGGTGTCAGCATCTGGCGCTGGCGATGGCGCAAGAGCTGGGTTTGCAGACGAACCTGTCGATCAATGTCACGCCGGGGTCTATCTGTCACCGCCGCTACGGCATTGGGAAGATGATGGCGTTTGCGCGCGAGGTCGGATTTCCTCTCAACCGGCTGATCCTGGAGATTACGGAGCGGGAGTACATCGCGGACTATGCTCCGATACGCCGTGCGGTGGATGAGTTTCGCGCCGACGGGCTGCGGGTCTCGATGGATGACTTCGGCTCGGGCTTCAACGGGCTCAGCACGCTGCTGGAACTTCAGCCAGACATTGTGAAGGTGGATATGAAGTTGATCCAGCGGATCGAGACCGATCAGAGCCGGCAGGCGCTGATGTATGGAATCTGCTCCGGAGGCGAGCGGCTGGGGATGCGGCTGATTGCTGAGGGCGTCGAGACATTGGATGGGGTGGAGACGCTGAGCCGCGGCAACATCGACCTGATGCAGGGTTATATCTTTGCGTATCCCGAGATCGGGGTTCTTGCGCAGGTAGATCCGCTCCGGCAAGAGCAGGTGCTGCGTGTGCTCCGCCGGGAGAACGGACTCTTGACGGAGATGGGAGACATGACGGGTGCGGAGATGAGCCTCGGCACCCTGGGGTAGGCGCAGAGGCTCAGTCGCGTTGAGACCGCTTCAGTGCTTCAGGTCCTTGGCGATTTGTTTGATCACGATGTCCTTGGTGAGGAGTTCGGGGAGGACGTCGGGATTGGACTTGTCACCAGCGGGATAGATGACGTAGGTGGGGACACCGCTGCGGTTGAGGGTTTGCAGGGACTGGGTGATGTTGGCGTCGTACTGGGTCCAGTCGGCGCGGAGCAGCACGAAATGGTTGGAGCCGAGGAGTGCGTCGACGTCTGCTGAGTTGAGGACGGCGCGCTCGTTGACTTGGCAGCTTAGGCACCAGGCGGCGGTGTAGTCGACGAAGATGGGTTTGCCGGAGGCGCGGGCGGCGGCGAAGCTGGCGGGCGTCCAGGGCTCCCAGTGCAGCTTGTCCTCGGTAGGCTTGCGGAGCGGAATCGCGAGTGCGAGGAGGATGATGACGATGGCCGCGATGGTGGCCTTCAGCTGGGCGGGCCAGCGGCCGAGGACCCAGCCGGCGATCGCCAGCACGAGGTAGCAGCAGAGCAGGGCGACGATACGGTCGACGCCTTTGGGGCTGTAGAGCTGGCCGAAGACCCAGGTGAGCCAGATGGCAGAGCCGAAGAGGAAGAGCGAGGTGAACTGCTTGAGGGTCTCCATCCAGGCGCCCGGGCGGGGAAGGATGCTGGTCCACTGGGGCTGCATGGTGAGCGCGAGGTAGGGCAGCGCGAGGCCGAGGGCGAGCGCGGTGAAGACGAGGAAGGTGACGTAGGGAGGCTGCGCGAGAGCGAAGCCGACAGCGGCTCCCATGAGCGGGGCCATGCAGGGCGTGGCGACGACGGTGGCGAGGACTCCGGTGAAGAAGCTGCCGGTGAGGCCAGGTTTCTCCGCGAGCTCACCGCCGGCGGAGGTGAGGGTGAGGCCGATCTCGAACTGGCCGGCGAGCGAGAGTCCGAGGAAGAAGAGCAGCGAGGCGAGGATGGCGACGAAGCCGGGCGACTGGAGCTGGAAGCCCCAGCCGAGCTGGCGGCCTCCGGCGCGGAGGATCAGTAGCGCGGCGACGATGGCCCAGAAGCTGGCCAGGATGCCGAGGGTGTAGATGATGCCGTGCATGCGCTGGCGGGAGCGTTCTTCGCCGGAGCTGTTGACGAGCGACAGGCCCTTGAGGAAGAGCACAGGGAAGACGCAGGGCATGAGGTTGAGGATGATGCCGCCGAGGAAGGCGAGTCCGAGGGCTCCCCAGAGGCCGATCTGGGTTTGCGGGCCGGAGGAGGCGTCGGGAGCGCTGCCGGATGCGACGAAGGCGGGGGGCTCCCCGGGGGTGACGGGCAGGGTGACGTCGTAGGCTTCGGTGTCGGAGAACTTGACGAGGACGTGGAGGTCTTTGGGCAGCGCGGTGGAGTCGGGGGCGCGGGCGAGCCAGACCTGAATGCCGTCGGGGATGGACTTGGTGTGCTCGGGCGCGGGGTTGTCGATCACGTCCTGATCGAAGGGATAGATCTCGGCTTCGGACTGGCTGTCGCCGGTGTGGAGCGTAAGGAGGAGGGTCTTGGCGCCGCCGGTGACCGTGGTCTTCCAGCTGTAGGGCGGGGGCTTGGGCAGATTCTTCATGGCGCTGCCGAGGGCTCCGACGAGCGCGGGGGCAGGCAGCGGGCCGGGGACGATGTTGACATCGAGGCCGAGGTGAGCCTTGCCGGGGATGCAGACGCTTTCGCAGACGAGCCAGCTGACCTTGGCGTCGAGGTGGACTTTGCCGGGCTTGAGGGAGGAATCGGCGGTGATGGTGAAGGGGAAGACGGCCTGGTCTTCGTAGCCGAAGTCCATGAGCGGGCCGAGAGGGAGTTGGTCGGGCGGGGTGAACTGGAGCGGCCCGGCGGTGAGGCCCTTGGGCAGGGTCCAGGTGATGCGGGGCGGCTCGCCGGAGTCGCCGGCATTGAGCCAGTAGACGTGCCAGTGCTCTTCGAGCGAGAGAACGAGGCCCGCCTGGAGTGTGCCGCCGGAGGCGAGCTGGTTCTGCGGGCTGAGCGTGGTCAGCTCGGCGGTGAGATGTTCGGCTTTGAACGGTCCGGGGCCTCCGTCACCGACTTCGACGATCTGGGCTGAGGCGACGCTGACGAGGAAGGGCAGGATGAGCCAGCGCAGAATGCGGAGGTGTCGGGGGAGCGTGTGGCTTGGATGCGGCATCGAGCGCTGGGCGAGCATTGTGGCTATTGTAGGGCGTTTGGAGTGTGGTGGCGTATCGGGCCCATGGGCCGACCCCACCCTTTCACGATGAAGCTGTGTGAAAGGATGGGCCACCCGCATTTGTGGTCGCGAATCGCGCGGTTCTATGGCTACGAGGCGATGTCACGCGAAAGCCGGCGATGTTCGATGAGGACGCAGCGGTCCATGACGACGCGGATGCCTGCGGCTTCGGCCTTGGCGGCGGCTTCGTCGTTGACGATGCCGAGTTGCACCCAGAGGTTCTTGAGGCCGAGCTCGATCATCTCGTCGACGATGGCGGGGATGAATTTGGGGAGGCGGAAGACGTTGACGACGTCCGGGGTGACAGGGAGAGCGTGCAGGCTGGGGTAGCTGGTGACGCCGAGGGCGGAGGGAATGGCGGGGTTGACCGGGAGGATGCGGTAGCCGTGGTCCTGCATGTAGCTGGTGACGGAGTAGCTGGGCTTGGCGGGGTTGTCGGAGAGGCCGATGACGGCGAGGGTGCGAAAAGTACGGGCTCCGCGCTTGAGGCCTTCCGGACCTCCGAGCATGTCGAGGATCACGGCGGGTTCGTTCATGCAGGCTCCTTGCATTATGTGGGGGAGGATGGAGGCGGAATTTCCGGGCGCAGCGCAAACTCGGCCGGGATGAGGGTCAGATGCTTTCCTTCGGTGTTCGGGTGCAGTCATAGGATGGTCGCCGCATGTCCGGAGCCGATGGGGGAGGGTGACGCGCGTGGGAGGAGAAGGTTATGCGTAGCTTGGCGAAATTTGAGGTTCCTCTCTGTAGACGGGGGAGATACGGGCCAGGCTGCGAGGTGGGCGCGGGAGGGAGTGGGCGTTCGTTTACAATGAGAGCCGTAGGGGCCTGCTATTGGCACCTTCGTGGAGCACTTTTGTACTCTGTTGGGAAGCATCCTGTTGTAAGCGCTGGTCTGCCATCGCTCGGTGTTGTTGCAGCCTTTGGCTGTGCGCTGCTTCTGACCGGCTGCGGCGAGACGTACCGCCCAGTGGTCAGCGCGATCAATCCGGTTGGGCCCGCGGGCCAGCCGACGAAGTATGCGGTCGCGATCTCGAGCCCGAGCTCGACGCAGCCGGGCCTAGCGACCTTCGTGGACTTCGCTGGCGATACCGTGCTTTCCACGCCTCAAATTCAGGTGAACCCGAGCTACTTCGCGGTGACGTCGAGCGGCTCGCAGGGTTTCACGATCAATCCGGCCGGCGCTCTGGACACGTTTCCTCTCTCGAGCCCGACGAGCCTGCTGACGCAGAACATCGTGCAGGCGACGCTACCGGCGAATCTTACTCCGGTGAGTGTCCAGGCGATCACGCTGACGGGTTCTGCTACGGATCTCTTCATCCCGGAGACACAGACTTCCAGTGCGGCGGCTTCGATTGCGGTGCTCAGCTCGTCGGGACCATCGTTGCTGGAGCAGGTTGCGGTTCCCGATAACCCGGTGTTCGTGGTTGGCGCGCAGGGTACGGCGCGTGTCTACGCGATCAGCCAGGGCAGCGTTGCGGGAGCGAACGGCTCCGTGGCGGCGCTCGAATCGGCCAGCCCGATTGCGGTGTCGGCGACGATCCCGGTTGGTGTCACGCCGGTGTATGGCGTGATGACGTCGGATGCGCGGCGCGCGTTCATCCTGAACAAGGGTTCGGGAAACGTCTCGGTCATCAACGTGACCAACAATGCGACTGACTCGACGACGCCGACGATTCCCGCGACAGGTGCGCTGGGCGTCAACCCGGTGTGGGCGGATCTTTCGCCGGTGACGACGCAGCTGATCGTGCTGAGCGCCGGTAACGGCACTACAGCAGGCACGCTGAGCATCGTCGATATTCCTCTGTGTACGATCAATACGGTTGTGGGCAATCCGGGTTGCGACACCTCGAATCCTACCGATGCCACGGCGTTCGGAACGATTGCGGCGACGATCAAGGTGGGCATCAACCCGTCGATGGTCTCAGTGCTGCAGGATGGGTCGTACGCTTACGTGATCAACCAGAAGGACTCGACGGGGACATGCGCCACGGGTGAGGGTTCGGTGAGCGTGGTGAGCCTGCAGACCGACACGGTGGTGACGACGATCTGCGGGATCTCGACTACGGCTGGAACGTCTTCGGCGACGTCGTCTCCGGGGCTGATCTACGGGCATCCCAACAGCGTGATCGCGACGACGGGCTCGCCAACGGGCAAGGTGTACGTGACGTCGGGCGACAACAACTACCTCTCGGTGATCTACACGGATACGAACACGGTTCAGCAGCACATCAACCTGCAGGGGACTGGCGTGCGGGTGCTGATTACGGCTCCGTAGTTGTGGATCGATTTAAGCAACAGAAAGGCCGCCTTATGGGCGGCCTTTCTGTCTTCGCGAGAATGTATTTCGTGGACGGGTGAGGCCTTCAGAGAGGATCAAGACTTACGAGAGGGCACGGAACGAGATTGAGCTAAGAGACGTCCGATCAAGTCCCGTGCATTCCCTCAGCGGCTAAAGCCGCATTGCAATCCCTGCCCTTATGGCGGGACTGAAGTCCCGCCCTGACAAAGCACTGCTTGTGCAGGGTTCCTTGAGCACAGCCCGGCTGGCTATTCCGTGCCGACGAGGACGATGGGTTTGGTGGGGGTTTTGGAGCCGCCGTCGTCTTCGATGGTGACGCCAAAGCCGGTGGCGGGGACGCCTTTGGGCAGGTTGGGCATGATGACGTTGGCACTGCCGTTGGCATCGGGCTTGAAGATGCCGGCGGCGATGGGATCGTGGCCATTCGCCGGTAGGACCCACAATTCGTAGGTCTTGTACTCGGGGAGTGGCTTGAGGTGGTCGGCGATGAAGACCATGGCTCCGGTCTCAGCGACGTAGGCGACGTGGCCTTCGGGCTGAGGTGGCGGCTTCACTCCCGAGGGCGGAGGAAGGTGGAGCGCGACCTGCACGGCTCCAATGCCGGTGAGGGTCTTCATGGCATCCTGCGCGCGGGCGGCGTCGGGGTCAGGAGCGGGCACCTTGTTGAGCTTCGCTGTGAGTGAAGAGACCGTCTCCTGCATTTTCTCGCGCTGGTGGAACTGGAGGCCGGCGAAGACCGCAATGCCGGCGGCGACGGCCCATCCGGCCCAGGCGATGGCTCCTGTAGCGGACTTGGTGGAGGGCTCCTCGATGTGGTCGGCGAAGAGCAGGCTGTTGCGGGAGGCGAGCATGGGCTCGCCGGCGGCCTGCTGGGGCTGCGGCAGCAGGGAGCGATCGGTGGAAACCAGAGAGGCGAGGGGGACGAGCTTCTTTTCGCGCTGGACCTGCTTGAGGAGGCGCTCGCGGGCGGCTGCGGGAGGCGAGTGCGTCTCGGCGGTCATGGCGTAGGCGACGAGATCGCCCTGGACTTCGGCGACCTTGACGCGGCATTCCTCGCACTCTTCCAGGTGAGCGACGACGGGCTTCTGGTCGTCCTCGCTGAAGAGCTGCAGCGCGAACAACGCGAGGTCGTCTTCGGAGAGGTGGTTTGCGTTATTCATGCCGGGAATGCCTTTCTCAGCGTGATCAGCGCGCTGCGGATACGGGTCTTGACGGTGCCGAGCGGGTCGCCGGTCATCTCGGCGATCTCGGTGTGGGTGAGGCCATCGAAGAAGGCCATCTCGAGGGTCTTGCGCTGCTCTGCGGGAAGCTGGGTGATGGCGGCGCGGGCGCGCTCCATCATGAGGGAGCGTTGGGCTTCGTCGGCGAGGTTGGTGGGAGATGCGAGGATGGCATCCTCGACCTGTTCGGTGGGGCGCTTGCGACGCAGGGCGTCGATGGAGCGGTTGCGGGAGACGATGGCGAGCCAGCCGCCGAGGCTGCCGCGCGTGGCGATGAAGCGATCCGGATTACGCCACAGTTGCATGAAGATCTCCTGCAAGATGTCTTCGGCTGCCGAAGCATCCCGCAAGACGCGCAACGCTACCGAATAGACGACGCGGGAGTAGCGGTCGAAGAGCGCGGCCATGGCCTGCTCGTCTCCACGCTCCACGCGGCCTAAGAGCGTGGCGTCGTCCTCGAGGGGCAACGCTGCGCCGATCGGTCCCTGGTACCCGCTATTCATAAAACGCACCTGGCCTTATTTCGGATTGCCGTTTGAGCTTTCTCTATGGGTTACGGCCACGTATCCGGAAGCCCAGTGTACGTCATGCGGAAGGGTGATTGACGGGACGGCGAAGGCGGGATATGGCCTGGTCAAACGTTGCTTGCGCTGGCGTTGTGGGGGTCGAGGTGAAACGATGGACGTTGAGTGTGGCAGGAATGAAGCTTCGTCTGGACAGGGTACTGGTGGATCGAGGGTTGTTGCCCTCGCGCGAGCGGGCGCAGGCGATGATTCTCGCCGGGCGCGTGATGGTCAACGAGCAGAAGGTGGAGAAGCCGGGAGCGTCGGTTTCGGAGGACGCGAACATCCGCCTGCTGGGCGAGGATATGCCCTATGTGAGCCGCGGGGGACTAAAGCTCGAAGGGGCGATTGAGGCTTGGGGGATCAAGCTGGATGGACGGCGGTGTGCGGACATTGGGGCTTCGACCGGTGGGTTTACCGACTGCATGCTGCAGCGCGGAGCCACGAGCGTGCTCGCAGTGGATACGGGCTATGGGCAGATCGCGCACAAGCTGCGGGTGGATGATCGCGTGACGTTGTTGGAGCGCACGAATGCGAGGCTGCTGGAAGTGGGTGAGCTGGCGAAGCTGGTGCGGGGGCGTGTGACGTTCTTTGCGATGGATGTGAGCTTCATCTCGGCGACGCTGGTGCTGCCGCCGGTGTTGAAAGCGCTGGTGCCTGTGGGGTCCGAGGGACAGGCGCAGGCGCTGTGGCAGGGCGAGGCGGTGATGCTGGTGAAGCCGCAGTTCGAGGCAGGACGCGAGCATGTGGGCAAGGGTGGGATCGTGCGCGATCCGGAGGCGCATCAGCTGGCGATCGATCGCGTGAAGGATTGCATCGTGGAACAGGGCGGTGAGGTGCTGGCGCTGATGGATTCGCCGATCCTGGGGACCGAGGGGAACAAGGAGTTCCTGCTGCATGCTCGGTTTGGGTGAAGGCTAGAGCAAAGGCAAATCGCTTGATCGAGTTTGGAGCTGTGAGTTGCCAGTTCTGAGATGAGTGCTTGAGAGCTACGGCCATTTACACTTGGAACCATGCATCGCGCCGCATTGATCGCCAAGCCGCAGAAGCCAGAGCTTGCTCAGCTTCTTCCTGAGCTGATTGCCTGGCTGCGAGAGCGCGGCTATGAGTCTCTGCTGGATCCGGAGAGCGCGGCGTATCTCGAGGATGTCGAGACGATCGATTCGGTCGACCGGGCGGAGCTTCCGAAGGAAGAGCCGAGCATTGTGATCTCGCTGGGTGGGGATGGCACGCTGCTGTCGGCGGCGCGGGCGTTTGCGCACACGAATACGCCGATCATTGGCGTGAATCTGGGCTCGCTGGGGTTTCTGACTGAGGTTCCGGTGAACGAGCTGTATGAGACGCTCGAGGCCTGGATGGACGGGACGGCCGTGGTGGACGAGCGGCGTCTGATGTCCGCGGAGCTGGTGCGCGATGGGCGGCGCTTTCGGCGCTGGGATGCGCTGAACGATGTGGTGATCGCGAAGGGCGCGATTGCTCGCATGGGCGAGTTCACGATCAAGCTGGATAGCCAGCTGGTGGCGAGTTTTCGCGCGGATGGCGTGATCGTGTCGACGCCGACGGGCTCGACGGCATACACGCTGGGCGCGGGTGGGCCGATCCTGATGCCGCAGCTGGATGCGATGGTGCTGACGGCGATCTGTCCGCACCTGCTGACGATTCGGCCGATTGTGGTGCCGGGGTCTTCGGAGATCAAGGTGACGGTCGATGTGGTGCCGCATGAGACGTACCTGACGGTGGATGGGCAGGAAGCGGTGGAGCTGCTGCTGGGCGATACGATTCGATGCCGGCGGTCGAACCTGAGCGTGACGCTGCTGCGGCTGCATCCGAACGGCATCTTCAATGTGCTGAAGCAGAAGCTGAGCTGGGGCGAACGCTAGGCCAGCGCTTTTTCATCGCGCGCAAATCGCGTTCCACGCAAAGACAACCTGCGCATCTTCGTATCACTCCCAACTGATAACAGCGCGGTTCGCTCTGTTGTACGCATTTCAAAGCAGTGGGAGCGGATATGAGTTCAGAAGGAAAAGTTTCTCGTCGTGACATGATGACCAGCCTTGGAGTTGGAATTGCGGGTGCTGCGGTTGCTGGTTCGGCGGGTGCTGGAGCGCAGTCGCCGAATGCGACCGCAATGAATACGGCCGCGCCGTTTGTGGATCCTACGAAGAAGTATCCGAAGCCGCCGTATGACACGACGCAGCAGCCGTGGCCGGGACTGGCGAGCAAGATGATGCCTCCGCCGGACCATGGCGAGACGAGCTACAAGGGGTCGGGACGACTCACGGGCCGCAAGGCGCTGATCACGGGCGGCGATTCGGGCATGGGACGTGCGGCGGCCATTGCGTATGCTCGCGAAGGCGCGGATGTGGCGATTGTGTACTATCCGACCGAAGAGCCGGATGCGAAAGAGGTCGAGAAGCTGATTCACGCTGAGGGGCGGAAGTGCATCAAGATTCCGGGAGATCTTCGCAATGAGAAGTTCTGTGTGGAGTTGGTGCAGAAGGCCGTGGATGGTTTGGGCGGCCTGGACATTCTGGTGTCGAATGCAGCTCGTCAGACACAGAGCAAGATGATTACGGATATTTCGAGTGAGTTGTTTGATTCGATCATCAAGACGAATGTGTATGCGCCGTTCTATATCGTTCGCGCGGCGGTGGCACACTTGAAGCCCGGGTCGGCCATCATCGCGACGACATCGGAGCAGGCATACGACCCGCTGCCGGAGCTGTATGCGTATGCGCAGACGAAGGCGGCGACGATGAACTTCGTGAAGTCGCTGGCGAAGATGCTGGGGCCGCAGGGAATTCGCGTGAATGGCGTGGCGCCGGGGCCGATTTATACGCCGCTGCAGATTTCGGGCGGAGCGACGGTGGAGCACTTTCAGAACTTCGGCGCGGATTATCCTTTGAAGCGCGCGGGACAGCCGTGCGAGCTGGCTTCGATCTATGTGCAGCTTGCGGCGAACGATGCGAGCTATACGACAGGGAATGTTTATGGCGCGGGCGGCGGTAAGGGGCAGCCGTAAGGCCTAGAAGAAGCGGCCGATGATCTGGTTGGTCAGCAGCGCGGCGGTGTACGCGACGATTGTCATGTAGGCAAACTGCGCTGCGGGCCACTTCCAGCTATTGGTTTCGCGGCGCACGATGGCCAAGGTCGAGGTGCATTGCATGGCGAAGGCGAAGAAGACGACCAGAGCGATGGCGCCACCGATGGTCATGTCGTGGCGGAGAGCCAGCTGCAGATTGACGGCGTGCGTTGCGGGGTCGACTCCGTAGAGGGTGCCGAGGGTTCCGACGATGACTTCGCGGGCGACGATGGAGCTGAGCAGACCGATGCCGATCTTCCAGTTGAAGCCTAGTGGGCGGATGACGGGTTCGACGAAGTGGCCGATGTGTCCGATGACGCTGGTGGTCAGGTCGCTGAAGTGGCCTCCGTGGACTGGAAGCACGCTGAGGAGCCACACGATGAAGGTGCAGGCGAGGATGATGGTTCCGGCCTTCTTGAGGAACATGGCTCCGCGGTCGTAGAGGCGCAGCGTGAGCGACTGGAAGGTGGGCCAGCGGTACTGCGGTAGTTCGATGACGAAGGGCGCGGAGCTGGCTTTCATCACGCGCGAGTTCATCAGTTTGGCGGTGCCGAGAGCGGCGAGGAAGCCGAGGCCGTAGAGGCTGAGCATGACCATGGCGCGCAGGCCGATGAGGCCGCCGAGGAAGTGGACGTTCGGGATGAACGCCGCGATGATCAGCGTGTAGATCGGCAGACGCGCGGAGCAGGTCATGAAGGGAGCGACCATGATCGTTGCCAGGCGTTCGCGCTTGTTTTCGATGGTGCGTGTGGCCATGATGGCGGGGACAGCGCAGGCGTAGGCGGAGAGCAACGGGATGAAGGCCTTGCCGTTCAGGCCGATGGCGCGCATGACGCGATCGGCGATGAGGGCGGCGCGGGCGAGGTAGCCGGAGTCTTCGAGGATGCCGATGAAGAGGAAGAGCAGAAGGATCTGCGGAAGGAAGACAAGGACGGATTGGACGCCGTTCCAGAGTCCGTCGCGGACGAGAGCGCGAATCCAGTTATCGGGCAGGGCGATGGCGGCGTGGGCGCCGAGGTTGGTGAGGAGGTTGCCGAGGCCGTCGGATAGTGGCTGGCCGATGGTGAACACGACCTGGAAGACGGCGAAGACGACGGCGAGGAAGATGAGCGGGCCGAAGACGCGGTGGAGCAGAACGGAGTCGAGGCGGCGCGTCCAAAGGGCGGCGGCAGGGGCCTGGTACTTGGTGCGGCCGGTGACCTGCGTGGCCCAGGTGCGGCAGGAGGCGGCCGACTGAAGGATGGGTAGTTGGACGGGGCGGGAGCCTACGTCTTCCTTGCTGCCGGCGCGGAGGAGGAAGTCGGGGATGACGTCGAGGCCTTTGCCCTGGGCGGCGCTGATGAGAGCGACGGGGTGACCGAGCTCCTTGGCGAGTGCGAGGGTGTCGATCTTGCCGCCGCGGGCTTCGAGCTGGTCGGACATGTTGAGCAGCACGAGGGTGGGCAGTCCGATGGAAAAGACCGGGGCCGCGAGCATGAGCTGGCGGTTCATGTGGGTGGCGTCGAGGACGAGGAGGACGCAGTCGGGGACGGGAACTCCGGGCATCTTGCCGGTGAGGACTTCGACGGCGACGCGGGCGTCTTCAGAGTAGGTGGCGAGCGAGTAGATGCCGGGAAGGTCGATCAGCGTGAGATCGCTGCGGCCGATGGACTTCATCTTGCCGGAGTGATGCTCGACGGTGACGCCGGGGTAGTTGGCGACCTTTTGGCGCATGCCGGTGAGGCGATTGAAGAGGGTGGACTTGCCACAGTTGGGTGGGCCGATGAGGGCTACGGTGCGGAAGCGGACCTTGGCGCCGGGGACTACAGGCGCGGGCGGTTCTTCGACCAGGACTTCGGCGGGAGCGTGACAGGAGCTCATGCTGCGTCCTTGGTCTGGGCTTTTGCGAGCTTCAGAAAGATGTGCTTTGCGGTCTCGTTGCGGAGGCCAACCTCAACGCCATCAATGCGATAGACGCGGGGGTCACCGGCGGGGGCGCGGCGTAGAACCTCGACGTGCGTGCCGGGGAGAAAGCCCAGGTGGGCCAGATGATGGCTCACTTCTTCAGGGAGATCGATGCGTTCCACCACGCCCGCACTGCCCACCTTCGCGTTACTTAATGCTGTGACTTCCATGTCTGCCTATATCCGACCAAACGAGTCCTCTTTATTCTACGACATTCGATGCGCTTGTTGCACGGGCGTTGCGCCGGGGTGAAGCGGAGGCTCAGTCGGGAAGGATTTGCGGCCTTTCTTTAGAGGCCGTGGAGCGGCGAAAAGGCGCAGAATCTCAGATCGGCAGGCGGGTGGTAGCGGTTTTCTGAACCAGAAGTATTAACGTCTGTTCGATAACTTGTTGATTTGATCAAAATTGATCATCTTTCGGTGGGTACTTGAGTAATGATCATTTGAAGATCACCTAGACCGCTGTTCGTACCGCAAGTTCTGGGCGCGTCGAGCAAGCCGCCATGAAAACCTGCTTTGTTAGCGTTGCAAGACATATATCTGCCGGACTTTCTGTATGTTCACCCCTGATACGGGTGGGGCCGTTTTCCGTTAGGACAAACTGCCATGAATAAGCCAGCAGTGATGCATCGACCCAGCGAGGATCAACAGTCCGAAGCGAGATATCGCGGACTGCTCGAAGCTGCGCCCGATGCGATGGTGGTGGTGAACCAGCTCGGGGAGATCGTGCTGCTGAACGTGCAGGCCGAGAAGCAGTTCGGCTACCGTCGGGATGAACTGCTAGGGCAGCTGGTAACAAACATCATTCCGGAGGGGTTTGCCGAGCGGATTATCGCGGACGGAACGCGTACCGCCGCGGAAGCGCTGGCGCAACAGATTGGGACAGGGATTGAGCTGCTGGGGTGTCGCAGGGACGGCAGCATTTTTCCGATCGAGATCATGCTGAGTCCGCTGGAAAGCGACGAAGGCATTCTGGTAACGGCGGCGATTCGCGATATCAGCGTGCGGAAGGCCGCAGACCGGCATCTGGCGCAGATGGAGAACCGCTATCGCGGGCTGCTGGAAGCTGCTCCTGACGCAATGGTGGTGGTCGACCAGCTTGGGAAGATCGTGCTGCTGAACGTCCAGGCGGAGAAGCAGTTTGGCTATAGCCGCGACGAACTGGTCGGGCAACGGGTTACGAACATTATCCCGGTGGGCTTCGCGGAGCGGATTATCGCTGATGGCACGCGTACCGCGGCTGAGGCGCTGGAGCAGCAGATCGGTACAGGGATCGAGCTGAATGCGCTGCGCAAGGATGGGACCGAGTTCCCGATTGAGATCATGCTGAGCCCGCTGGAGAGTGCGGACGGGATATTGGTTACCGCAGCGATCCGGGATATCACGGTTCGCAGGGAGTCGGATGCGCGCTACCGCGGGCTGCTTGAGGCGGCGCCGGATGCGATGGTCGTCGTGGATCAGGCGGGTGAGATCGTTTTGCTGAACGTTCAGGCGGAGAAGCAGTTCGGCTACAGCCGCGACGAGCTTGTTGGCCAGCCAGTCACAAATATTATTCCCGTGGGTTTTGCGGAACGGATTATTGCAGACGGTACCCGCACTGCCGCCGAGGCGTTGGCGCAGCAGATTGGTACTGGTATTGAACTCAATGCGCTGCGTAAGGATGGCACTGAGTTCCCGATCGAGATCATGTTGAGTCCGCTGGAGAGCGCTGACGGGACATTGGTAACGGCGGCGATCCGGGATATCACGGTGCGCCGAGAATCGGATGCGCGGTATCGCGGACTGCTCGAGGCGGCGCCGGATGCGATGGTCGTCGTGGACCAGGCGGGTGAGATCGTTCTGCTGAATGTCCAGGCGGAGAAGCAGTTCGGCTATAGCCGCGATGAACTTGTGGGACAGCCGGTTACAAATATTATTCCCGTGGGTTTTGCGGAACGGATCATCGCTGACGGTACGCGTACCGCGGCAGAGGCGTTCGCCCAGCAGATCGGTACAGGGATCGAGCTTAACGCGCTGCGTAAGGATGGCACTGAGTTCCCGATCGAGATCATGCTGAGTCCTTTGGAGAGTGCTGATGGCATCCTGGTAACCGCTGCAATTCGGGACATTACGGTGCGCCGAGAGTCCGATGCGCGATATCGCGGGCTGCTGGAGGCGGCGCCAGATGCGATGGTGGTGGTGGATCAGAGCGGCGAAATTGTGCTGTTGAATGTTCAGGCGGAAAAACAGTTCGGCTACCGCCGTGATGAGCTGGTGGGACAGCGGGTAACGAACATTATTCCGGTGGGCTTTGCGGAGCGGATTATTGCGGACGGCACGCGCACCGCGGCTGAGGCGCTGGCGCAGCAGATCGGTACGGGAATTGAGCTCAATGCGCTGCGCAAGGATGGGACCGAGTTTCCGATTGAGATCATGCTGAGTCCGCTGGAGAGTGCTGACGGCATATTGTTCACGGCGGCGATCCGGGACATCACGGTGCGCCGGGAGTCCGAGGCGCGCTATCGCGGGCTGCTCGAGGCAGCGCCGGATGCGATGGTGGTGGTCGACCAGCGTGGCGAGATTGTGCTGTTGAATGTTCAGGCCGAGAAGCAGTTTGGCTACAGCCGCGACGAGCTGGTTGGGCAGGCGGTTACGAACATCATTCCGGAGGGGTTTGAGGAACGACTCATTGCCGATGCTCTGCGGTCTACGGAAGATGCGCTGGCGCAGCAGATCGGCACAGGCATTGAACTTTATGGACAGCGCAAGGATGGGAATAGATTTCCAATCGAGATCATGCTGAGTCCGCTGGCGAGTGCGGGTGGTGTGCTGGTGACGGCAGCGATCCGCGACATTACGCTGAGACATGCGGCGGACGAAGCGCTACGGGTTGCGCATCGTAAGTCGGAGTCGGTTCTGAACAGCTTGAACGATGGGCTGGCGGTCCTGGATAAGAATTGGGTCTATACCTACTTCAACGAGCAGGGCGCCAAGATTATCGGAATGCGTCGCGAGGAGTTGATGGGGCGCCACATATGGGACCTCTTTCCGCAGCTGGTGGGTTCGAAGTTTTATGAGAACTATCATCGTGCCGTCGATACCGGCCAGTCGGTTCACTTCGAAGAGTTTTTCCCTGACCCGATCAATCAATGGCTGGAGTGCCATTGCCATCCTTCTCCGGATGGGCTATCGGTTTACTTTCGCGATGTGACCCTGGCCAAAAAGGCAGACACAAACCTTGTGCTGAAGGTCGAGGAGCTGAAGCGGTCCAATGAAGAGCTGGAGCAGTTTGCGTACATTGCTTCGCACGATCTGCAGGAGCCCTTGCGGATGGTAGCCAGCTACACGCAGCTGCTTTCGCGCAAGTACAAAGGGCAGCTAGACTCCGATGCGGACGAGTTCATCGCCTTTGCCGTGGACGGCGCCACTCGGATGCAAGCGCTGATCAAGGACCTGTTGGAGTTCTCCCGTGTCGGCACCAAGGGGAAAGAGTTCGTGGCGGTTTCAAGCGAGGACGCGTTGAAACAGGCGTTGAGAAACCTTCGCGGCGCCATTGAAGATTCCGAAACGGTGATCGCCCATGATCTCTTGCCGATGGTTTCCGCCGACGAAGTCCAGTTAGTGCAGCTATTCCAGAACCTTGTTGGGAATGCGATCAAATATCAGCAAGGCAAAGCTCCGCGGATAAACATTGCAGCCTTCAAGAACCGGAGCAGTCGATGGGAGTTCTCCGTTGGAGACAACGGGCTGGGCATCGAACCGCAATATTTCGAACGAATCTTTGGAATGTTCCAACGGCTGCATAAGCGAGAAGAGTTCGCGGGCACCGGCATTGGGCTGGCCATCTGCAAGAAGATCGTTGAACGTCACGGCGGATCCATCAGCGTTCAATCGACTCTCGGCGAGGGCTCTACCTTTCATTTTGACCTTACCGCTGTAGAAGGGAGTGCCGCATGATTGCGCTTCTGGAGGAAGTTATGCCCGTAGAAGTTTTGTTAGTCGAAGACAGTCCTGGGGATGTGCGGTTAACCCGGGACGCATTTCGTGAAACCAATGAATCCATCAGGCTTCACGTTGCTGTAGACGGCGTGGAAGCGATGGATTTTTTGAGACAAAGGGGAGCGTTTGTGGGCTCACCGCGGCCTGACTTCATCCTGCTGGACCTGAATATTCCGAAGATGGATGGCCGTGAGGTCCTTGCTCAGATCAAGAGGGACAATGACCTGAAGACGATCCCCACGATCATCCTGACTACCTCAGATTCGGAGGCGGACATCAAGAAGAGCTATGAGCTGCAGGCAAACTGCTATCTGAATAAGCCTGTACAGTTAGAGGACTTTGAAAGCGTTGTGAAGAGCATCAACGATTTCTGGACAATGAAGGTCAAATTGCCGCAGCAGAGGTAGGAGCGTATGGTCAAGAGCTCTATCAATACGGTGCTGCTCGTTGAAGACAATGCTGGAGATGCTCTCTTGCTCCGACGCATGTTCCGTGAAGAGGGATTTCGCGGGATGGAAGTGATCCATGTGGAGCAGATGAGCGAGGCAGAGGCTTGCCTTGCGACCACGGCCGTGGATATCGTTTTGCTGGATCTGGGTTTGCCGGACGCTCGCGGGCTGGAGGCGCTGCGCCGGGCCCGTGCCGTGTCACCCCATATGCCGCTGGTGGTGCTTTCCGGGCTGGACGATGATGCAGTCGCGCTGCAGGCCATGCAGGAAGGCGCGCAGGACTATCTGACAAAGGGCCAGATCGAGCCGCGGGAGCTGTTGCGCGCCATGCGCTATGCGTTCGAGCGCAAGACGATCGAAGAAACCTTGTTTGCCGAAAAAGAGCGTGCGCAGGTGACGCTCAACAGCATTGGGGACGCCGTTCTCTGCGCGGACATCGAAGGAAATGTTACGTTTCTGAATCTTGTTGCGGAGACGATGACGGGATGGTCTTTGCCCGAGGCGTGCGGCAGGCCGATGGGGGAGGTGCTTCGGATCATCCATGCGACGACTCGTGAAGCGATCCCGGATCCCATGGAGCGCGTGATGGAGCAGAATCGCACGGGTCACTTGCCGTCGGATTCGATATTGGTTCGGCGCGACGACTCCGAGGTGCCGATTGAAGATTGCGTGTCTCCGATCCGCAATCGTGAGCGGGAGGTCATTGGCGCGGTGATTGTGTTTCGGGATGTGAGTGTCGCGCGGGCGATGACCGAGCAGATTGCGCACTCGGCGGAGCACGATTTCCTTACGGGTCTGCCTAACAGGTTACTGCTGAACGATCGTGTGAATCAGGCCATTGCTTTGGCGCAGCGCCACCAGTACCTGGTGGCAGTGCTGTTCCTGGATCTGGATGGGTTCAAGCACATCAACGATTCGTTGGGGCATCCGACGGGGGACAAGCTGTTGCAGTCGGTGAGCGAGCGGCTGGTGGGTTGCGTCCGCGGGGTAGACACGGTGAGCCGGCAGGGTGGGGATGAGTTTGTGATGCTTCTGCCGGCGATAGAAAAGGCCGAAGATGCCGCGATTGCCGCGAGACGAATGCTACAGGCCGTAATAGAGGCATATTCCATTGACGGGCGCGATCTGCATGTGACGGCAAGCATTGGGGTGAGTGTCTATCCAGCGGATGGGCCCGATGCGGAGACGCTGATCAAGAATGCCGATACGGCGATGTACCAGGCCAAGGAAAATGGTCGGCAAGGCTACCAGTTCTTTGAGCCGGCGATGAATGTCCGAGCGGTTGAGCGGCAGTCGATTGAAGAGAACCTGCGGAGGGCGCTGGAGCGAAAAGAGTTTGTGCTGCACTACCAGCCGAAGATCAACCTAAAGACCGGGGCTATTACCGGTACGGAGGCCCTGATTCGATGGGTCCATCCGACGCGCGGGTTAGTTTCACCGGCGCAGTTCATTCCGGTGGCCGAGGACTGCGGGCTGATTCTGCCGATTGGGGACTGGGTGCTTCGCGAGGCATGCACGCAGGCCCGGGAGTGGGTGGATGCGGGGCTACCCGGGTTGAGTATGGCGGTGAATGTTTCGGCGATGCAGTTTCAGCATGAAGGATTTTTGAAGGGTGTCTTCGACACACTGGAGCAGACCGGCTTTGACCCATCGTGCCTGGAGGTTGAGGTTACGGAAAGCGCGTTGATGAAGCGGGCCGAGTTTACGGCCTCGATTTTGCAGACGCTGCGCGCAAGCGGGATCAAGGTGGCGATTGATGATTTTGGGACCGGTTACTCAAGCTTGAGTTATCTGCGGAAGTTTCCGCTGGATGCGCTGAAGATCGACCAGTCGTTTGTGCGGCAGATTACGAAGACGCCGAATGAGACGACCATTGTGAGCGCGATCATCAGCATGGCGCGGAGCTTGAAGCTGCGGGTGGTGGCTGAAGGCGTGGAGACGGTGGAGGAGCTGGTGTTCCTGCAGGCGCACGAGTGCGAGGAGGCGCAGGGGTATTACTTTGGCCGGCCAATGCCTCCCCATGAGTTTGCCGCGCTGTTGATGAGCCACGAAAAAGAGCTGCAAGCGCATTGGGCTCAGCCCGCGGCAGTCTTCGATACGGCTAGTTTGTAAGGGAGTATGGTGCGCCCGGAAGGATTCGAACCTCCGACCTACTGGTTCGTAGCCAGGCGCTCTATCCAGCTGAGCTACGGGCGCACATTGCGTGAGTGCAACTAAACAAGAATAACCGAAATGGGTGGTGGTATCAACCCTCGCGGGTAGTGCTGGTTGGCGGCTCCGGGATCGAGTCGGTGTTCGGTGCGAGCCACGGCAGAGAAGCAGGTTTCTCCACTGCGCGGGATGATGAAGCCATCCCGCTCCGGTCGAAATGACAAAGTTGTGGGGATGCTGTGATTGAGGCTAGCTGGCGGCGGGAGCGGCGACGGGCTCGGGCGCCGGCTGCGGCGGGATGAGCGAGACGCGCTCGACGACGTCGAGGCCGGAGCGGCGGAGCAGCTGGTGAACGATGGGCTCGGTGAGGCGGGTGGCGTCGTACTCGATGCGGACGGTCTTTTCGGCCTCGTTGAAGGCGAGATGGCGGATTCCGTAGACCTCGCGGATGCGGCCGAGGGCCATCATGGCGGCCTCTGTGGGGGCTGCACCGTAGCGATACATTACGTCAAGCTGCGTCATGGTTTTGATTTTACCAGTGCGGCTTGTGGGAGGGGTTCAGGCGCCGAGGCGGTGGAGGTAGTCGACGATTTCGGGGCTGGTCCAGTCCTGGGCGGAGACGAACTTGCGGCGGAGGATGCC